>JANNGY010000181.1:0-2054 GCA_031404095.1 Betaproteobacteria bacterium
CCCAGCACCGGCGGGCCGTCGGGCAGCATCGGGCGCGCGCCTTTCCAGTGCTGCGCCTGTTGCGTCACCGCGCAACCGGGGAACCAGTCGTCGAGCACGCGGTACAGCGTGCGCAGGGTGCCCGGGTTCATGGCGTCCGCGCGTCCGCCGAGCTCGGCACTGCCGGCCACGCGAATGCGTTGCCCGAGTCGGCTGATGGCGACCTTGTAGCGCTCGTCCATCACGGCTGAGCGCGGGCCCATGGGCGGCTGGCCGTCGACATGGCGCACGGCCGCGGTCACCGAATAGCCGTAGACCGGCGCCAGCGGCAGTTTCAGCCCCACCGTGGCGAGCAGTGCATTGGCTTGCACGCCGGCGCAAACGACCACCGCATCGAAGCGCTTTTCGCGGCCGCCCGCCCAGGTCAACACGGGCCGCGCGCCGGGTTGGAGCGCCTGCACGTCGGCGAGGAAGCGGAACGTGGCGCCCAGCCGCGCTGCTTCGGCCCTGAGCAGGTGTGCAAACTGGCGGCAGTTGCCCACGCCGTCCTGCGGCAGGTGGATGGCGGCATGCAAAGGCATGGCAGGGTTCAAGGCCGGCTCGATCTGGCGGCAGCGCGCGGCGTCCACCCGTTCGTGCGCCACGCCCAGTTCACGCAACAAGTCCAGCCCGCGCTGCGCCGCCTTCGTTTCGCGTTCGCTGCGCAGCAGCACCGTGTAGCCGCTGGCCTGTTCGTATTCAAGCCGCAGCAAAACGGCAACCTGATGCTGCAAATCCGCGACAACGGCAGAGGCATTACCGAAAAAGAGATGAGCGATCCGCATTCAATCGGATTGCTAGGAATGCGCGAAAGAGCGCACATATTCGGCGGCGAAGTCAGCGTCTCCAGGCATCCCGGCAAAGGCACAACCGTCGTCGCCAGAATCCCTATCAATTCAAACGGCCAAAACCCGGCACCGTCCAAAACTTAAGCCGAGTTCTGATTATTTCTTTAGCGCAAACGCCAGGTAGACGTCGCCTTTCGGTTCGTCACGCCTAGCCTTGCCCCCGTTGGCGTGAACGACAACGAACTGTTTGCCGCCGACTTCATAAATCGCAGGCGTGGCATTGCCGGCAAAAGGCAAAGTCGTTTCCCACAGCATCTTGCCCGTCAATTTGTCGAAGGCGCGGAACTTTCGATCAAAGTTCGTCGCGGCGATGAAAACCAAACCTCCCGCCGTTACCACCGGCCCGCCGTAATTCTCAGAGCCAGTGTCTTTCAGTTCTTTGGGCATCCCTTTTGCCGCCAGTTCGGGGTATTCGCCGAACGGAATCTTCCAGGCGTATTCGCCAGTGTTCAGATTGATTGCGTTCAGGGTTCCCCACGGAGGCGCGATGGCCGGGTAACCGTCAGGGTCCAGGAATTTGATGTAGCCGGTAAAGCGATACCGCTGCCGATTGGCTTCGGATTTGGATGCAAGCTCTTTGTCTTCTCCGCTCAGCAGAAATTGAACCAACGCGGTCATATCGGTTGGCGACAAGTTTGGAAAAGCGGGCATGCGGCCAGCGCCCTGACGAATGATAGTCGTCAAAGCTTCGGCCTTTAACTTGGAGTTGATGCCGATCAGTGAAGGCATTTGCGGCGGCGAACCTGCCAGATCGTCTCCGTGACAAGTCGCGCAGTTGCGGTTGTAAAGCTGCCGCCCTGAATTGCCGCTTTGATTTTCAGCCAGCCTCATGCGCCAGGCCATTTCGTTCGCATTGACGTAAAGCAATCCGGTTTCAGGGTCGAAAGCCGAACCGCCCCACTCCGCGCCGCCATCAAATCCCGGAAAGATGATCGTTTCCTGCCCGACTTTCATCGGCAAAAACTGACCACCGACATTGAAGCGGCGAAACTGTTCCAGCACCCATTGCCTGGCTTCGGGCGTGCGATTGGTCAGCAAATCTTCAGTCAGCGCTTGCCGCGAAAACGGCGCGGGCTTGGTCGGCAACGGCTGAGTTTCGGCAGCAACTTCGCCGGGAACATCACTGGCCGGATATTTTTGGTACTCAATCGGAAAGAGCGGTTTGCCGGTGACGCGGTCGAACAGATA
>JANNGY010000182.1:0-9523 GCA_031404095.1 Betaproteobacteria bacterium
GCCTCCCCGTCAGCGGACCACGCGGCGCACGCCGGGCACTGAGAGTTCACAGAGTCTGAAAAGTGGCCTTTCGCCGGACAACAATTCGCGGCAGTCGTTGTCACCAATTACCTTTATCGTCCCTTGATGAACACATTGCTGGAATCGGTTGCCCCGCAAGGTTGGCTTATTTATGAGACGTTTGCTGCCGGCAATGAACATTTCGGAAGGCCGTCGAGGGCGGATTTCCTGTTGAATTCCGGCGAATTGCTTGAGGCGGTGCGTGGTCGCTTGACGGTGGTCGCCTACGAACATGGCTATGTGGATGCTCCAAGTCCGGCAATCATTCAGCGGATTGCCGCGCGCCATACGATTGGCCAGCGGGCCATCGGGCCTGCTGACGCGCTAGGGCGATGCCTGGTTAAATGCTAAAATAGCCAATTACACTAATTGCATCATGTACCTATGTTGACCGGAAGCTTGGTGGCGATAGTCACGCCGATGTTGCCGGACGGCGCACTCGATTTTGCGCGTCTGGACAAACTCATCGATTGGCATGTCGGCCAGGGAACCGACGGGATTGTCATCGTCGGGACGACGGGGGAGTCGCCGACCGTTGATTTTGAGGAGCACTGCCTCCTGATAAAGGCGGCCGTCGACTATGCAGGAAAGCGCATTCCGGTGATTGCGGGAACCGGTGGGAATTCAACCAAGGAAGCCATTCAACTGACTGAGTTTGCCAAACGTGCGGGTGCCGACTACGCGCTGTCTGTGGTTCCGTACTACAACAAGCCTACTCAGGAGGGTATGTATCGGCATTTTCGTGCCATTGCCGAGGCGGTCGACATGCCGCTTATCCTATATAACGTCCCTGGACGAACGGTGGCGGATCTGTCCGCGGAAACGACCATCCGGCTCGCGGAAATTTCAAACATAGTTGGAATCAAGGATGCGACTGCGAGCATGGCGCGCGGCACGGATTTGCTGCAGCGCGCGCCGGACGATTTCGCCATTTACAGCGGCGAAGACGTATCCACGCTGGCGTTGACGCTGCTTGGTGCGCATGGCACGATCTCGGTTACCGCCAATGTTGCACCAAGGTTGATGCACGAAATGTGCGCGGCGGTGCTAAACGGCGAGCGAGACCGAGCCATCGAAATCAACAATCGCCTCTTGGGGTTGCACAATCAGTTGTTTCTGGAGTCCAATCCGATCCCGGTCAAGTGGGCTCTTGGCAAAATGGGTCTTATCGACACGGGAATTCGCCTGCCACTCACACCGTTTGACGCAATATTTCATGGCAGATTGTTAAGTGCCATGGCTGCGGCTGGCGTTGTCGACCGCGTTGTACCTGCCGATCACGTAAAGGAAGTTGCCTAATGATGTCTCGAAATCTGCTGGTCGTCCCAATGATGTGCCTGCTGCTCGCGGGGTGTGGTTCAACGTCGAACAAAGGCACCGACTATCGATCACAAGGTGGGAAAATACCTACGCTGGAAGTTCCTCCGGATCTCACGTCACCGATCGCCGACGACCGCTTCGTGATTCCCGATTCCAAGGCGACGACCTATTCAACTTACAACCGCGAACGAAGCAACGCGCCGGCCACGGGCAGTGCCGTATTGCCGAAAGTCGAGAACGCGCGCATCGAGCGCGTCGGCGAACAAAGATGGCTGGTGGTGAAGGCGCCGCCTGAACAAGTTTGGCCGACGATCAAGAGCTTCTGGCTTGAAAGCGGATTCTTGCTCAAACGCGAATCTCCTGAAACCGGCATCATGGAGACTGACTGGGCAGAAGACCGGATGAAAATTCCTCAGGATGCCGTGCGTCGCACGGTTGGGAAGCTGCTGGATGGCCTTTACGAAACCAGCATTCGGGACAAATTCCGTACGCGTATCGAGATCGGCGTGGCGCCGGGAACCACCGAGATCTATATCAGCCACCGCGGCGCGGAGGAACTCTATTCCAATTCAGACCAGCTAAGCACGTCCTGGCAGGCGCGCCCGTCAGACAAGGAACTGGAAGCGGAAATGCTATCGCGCCTGATGTTGAAATTTGGATTCGGCGCCGGATCTGGAGGTGCGGTCGCGAGCGCAGGCACAACGACCACGCCCGCAAATGTGGCGCGGGCATCCTACGACAAGAATGCCGGCGGCGGACTCATTGTCAATGAGCCGTTTGATCGCGCGTGGCGTCGCGTCGGGCTCGCGCTTGATCGCGTGGGTTTCACCGTCGAGGATCGCGATCGTTCGAAAGGCCTGTTCTTTGTCCGCTACATTGATCCGGAGGCTGATGCGAAATCCGGAAAGGAAAAGGGCTTCCTCGACAAAATGGCGTTCTGGCGCAAGGACGATCCGGCAGCCAAGCCGCAATACCGGATTCATGTCGCCGAAGTTGCCGGTGCCTCCAACGTGCTCGTGCAAGGGATTGATGGCCAAGTGGACAATTCCCCGACGGCAAAGCGTATTCTCAGTTTGCTGCTGGAGCAGTTGCGATAGCCGGCGCTGATTACGAGGCAGGCGCAAAACGGTGGGCAGTCCCGGTGCAACGGCGGGCGGGAGATTCTAGGCCATGCGTTTTTCATCGTTAGGCAGCGGAAGCGACGGCAACGCATTGGTCGTGCAGGTGAAGAACAGCATGCTGATGATGGATTGCGGTTTCGGTCTGGCGGAAACTGAAAGCCGTCTTGCGTGTGCCGGCCTCGTTCCGGACGATCTGGATGCAATTGTCGTGACTCACGAGCATGCCGACCATATCGGTGGCGTGGCCCGATTTGCCCGGAAGCACAATCTGCCCGTCTGGCTTACACATGGAACCGCCAAGGCGCCGGGCGTGAGTTCACTTACACCGTCGTTACTGAATTACGTCGATCCGCATTGCCCGTTTTCTGTCGGCGATATCCATGTCACGCCATATCTCGTCCCCCACGATGCCTACGAGCCGGTCCAATTCGTGTTTTCAGATGGCGCCGTTAGACTTGGCGTGTTGACCGATACCGGGACGATTACAGAGCACATTGAATCGAGGCTTTCCGGCTGTGATGCGTTGGTTCTTGAGTGTAATCACGATCTTGACATGCTCATGAATGGCCCATACCCCGTAAATCTCAAGAAACGTGTTGCCGGTCGCTTCGGGCATCTGGATAATCTCGCCGCGGCGGCACTGCTCGGAAGCATCGATTGTTCGAAGCTGAAACACGTCGTGGCGGCGCATCTGTCGAAGCAAAACAATTTGCCTTTTCTCGCAACGACCGCACTGTCGCGGGCATTGTCTTGCGATCGGCATTGGATCGGAATCGCCGAACAGGCCAACGGCTTCGCCTGGCGCGAAATCTGAGCGCCGTAAAAGGCGCAGACGCGCAACGGGACCCCGCAAAAAAACAAAAACGCCGCCCACTCGCGAGAGTGGACGGCGTTCTGCAATTCGCGGCTGAAGATTACTTCTTCGGAGCAGCGTCTTTTGCCGGTGCCGGAGCAGCGGCCTTCGCGGCGTCAACAGACTTGGCGGCAGCATCCTTCGAAGCATCGACAGACTTGCCTGCAGCGTCTTTTGCGGCGTCAACAGATTTGCCGGCTGCATCCTTGGCGGCGTCTACAGATTTGCCTGCGGCGTCTTTTGCGGCGTCAACAGAGGCGCCAGCAGCAGCTTTGGCGGCATCAACAGAAGCGTCAGCGGGCTTCGATGCTTCAACTTTTGGCGCGGCAGGAGCGGCCGGTGCCGGTTTCGGTTCTTCTTTGCCACAGGCGGCGAGGCCAATAGCCACGATTGCTGCAAGTACGATTGATTTGTTCATTTAGGACTTCCCTTGGAAAAAAATTTTGATCAAAATTTTTATCGGCTGATGTCGCTTTCCGGACATCCGTGAAGCACTGGATCAGACTAGCGCTTTGGATGCCGTGATCTGTTTCGACCGACCCAAAAGTATAGCATTGTTTTGGTGCACTGCACAATATCGCATTTCGCCGGCTACAAGCCAAGCATGCTTCCGCTCACAGCGAGTTCGCTTTTCTCCCAGATTTCTTCAAATCGCTCAAGTATCGGCCGAGCGCCCGTGGCGTCATCCAGCGTTATCACCGATCGAGGTTGGTCGATGTGCAGTTTTCGCCAGAAATGACGGTCGTCGGCAATGATTAGCGCATCGCGCGCCTCTCTTGCCTGGCCGATGGTGCGGTGAATCTGGATCTGTCCGGAGAAAGCGGTCAACAAGGCAATCAGCCTCGGCAGTTCAGTTTCCATGGCCTTTGTGTCATGAAGTACGACGCGAAGTCGGTGGCCGCGGCCGGCGAGGAGTTTTGTGCGCAGGGTCTCAATCCGGGACGGACTGCCAAAGCCACGCGCACGAAGCGTACGCGGCGTTGCATCGAAAAGGCGAATTTCACGCGCGGCTGCAGCGACCACTTGTTCGATGGCCACAACAGCCTCGGCATCGCTCGTCATTAGCCGATAGCTTCCTGTTGGTACTTCGCCGTTTGCTTGAGTTGTCTCGTCCACCAGTACTCCCGGTCGGATTCCGTCGATCAGTTGGAAATATTGCCGGCTGCCTTAGCGTGATGGTCAAGCGACATGCAGAAAACCGTCGCGATATGCGCGATAAAGCTCGCCATGAAACCGTTTGCCACCGGCCGCCGCGACCGCGCCGGCGGATAGCCGGCGGGTGTCGGCCAATTCGCGAAACAGCTTCGCGCCGCCGGCATCGACCGCAAATTCGCCGCCATTCACAAAGAAACGGCCATTGCCATAGAGAAATCGTGTTTTCAGATCAAGGACAATACCCAGGCTTGCCGCTGCCGCCTGGAATGCGCTAGCGCTCAACGTTGGCAACGGGAGATCGAAAAAAATGTGCGGTTTCGGGTCCGTCAAATGGCGTCCCAGGCAACGCAACTGATGTGTGGCATCGCGCGAAGCGACTTGAATATCGACCAGCATCCTCCTGACGCGGCGCCTCATCGCCGCATTGATCTCGCCGGGATGTTTCACCGGCGCGAGGTCCGGGTCGCAATACGAGCCGTCCAGCGAAATTTCATCACGAAGGTAGTCCAGCAGGGCAGCACTCAACTCTTGCTGGGAGGGTGCCCGGAATCCGATGGACCAGGTGAGGCAGTCTGTTTCGGCAATTCCGTTATGGGCAAAGCCGGGTGGCAGGTAGAGCATGTCGCCTGACTCCAGGACGAATTCCTGCTCCGACTTGAAGTTTGAAAGCACCTTTAGCGGGGCCCCTTTTTCGAGGCGCAGGTCCTTTTGGCTGGATACCTGCCAGCGGCGCCTTCCCGCTCCCTGCAGCAGGAAAACATCGTAGGAATCGAAGTGGGGTCCAACGCCCGCGCCCGCCACGGCATAACTCACCATCAAGTCATCAATCCGCGCATGCGGAACGAAATTGAAGCGAGCAAGCAATTCGTGCGCTTCCATGGAGAAGTGCTGTGTGTCCTGGACCAGTACGGTCCACTTGGTATTCTTGACTGCCGCGTACTGACGCCGGCTCAGCGGGCCATCCTGCAGCGTCCACCCTTCGCCGGTAAATGCAATCAGACGACTTTCCGCGTCCTCTCTTTGCGACAATTCAATCACCTCGCGCTTAGACAACGGCGCGGCGAAATCCGCAATGGCCTGCCGGACAAGAAGCGGTTTCTTCTGCCAGTAGCGGCGCAGGAACTGCAAGGCCGAGAGTTCACCGAGAAGCTTGAGCGGCATTCGGACATTGCCTTTTTTTTGAGCGGATTTTTTCATGGAGGATGGACTTGCAATGCAAAAAAGAAAATGGGATAGAATCAATTCAATCTCATCAACCAGACGCTGACGGATAAAGACGCCATGTTACAAGTTGGTTCGAGGGCTCCGGTGTTTGAACTGCCCGACGCAAGCATGGAAATGATCCAGCTTTCCAGCTTTCGCGGCAAGAAAAACGTTGTCCTGTATTTTTATCCGCGCGATGGCACGCCCGGCTGTACGCTTGAGGCGATAAATTTTTCCGATCATGATGTCGAGTTCGATGAATGCGACACCGTCGTGTTCGGGGTTTCGCGGGACGATTGCCTGGTGCACGAGGAATTTCGCGACAAACATGGGCTTTCACTGCAACTGCTTTCGGATACCGATTGCGAGGTCATGAAGAAATATGAGGTCATGACCGAGGATGCCTTGAATGGCTCCACGCGGCCATGCGTGCATCGCTCCACATTTGTCATCGACAAAAAAGGCGTGGTCCGTCACATTCTGCGCGACCTCAATCCGCGCGAGCACGCGTCCGCGGTACTGAAACTGGTCAGGCAGATTCACGGCCACTGAGCGAGTTTCAGGATAACCCGTTCGCGTCCGCCTTCGGGCCCGCGCTACAATTGCAGCCTTTTCAATACAACCTCCATTGCGGAAAACCACGTTTGCCCGTACGACAGCCATGCAAATTTCCAAAGACACCGTAGTAACACTTTCGTATGAACTGGTCGATAGCGACGGCAATTCACTGGGTGAATCGGGCACACAACTCTCATACCTTCATGGCGGCTACAGCGGAATTTTTCCCCTGGTCGAGGCGGGATTGACCGGCAAGGCCGCGGGCGAGGAGTTATCCGTTTCGCTTCAGCCGGAGGACGCATTTGGTGACTACGATGAAAATCTCATTCGCGTCGAGCCGAAGAGCGTCTTTCCGGCCTCCGTCGAGGTGGGCATGCAGTTTGAAGGCCTGCCGCAAGGCGATGATGACGATAGGTGGGTGGTCTACACCGTCACCGATATCGCAGAAGACAAAGTGGTGATTGATGGCAACCATCCACTTGCCGGCGAGCGGCTGTTCTTCAAATGCAAGGTCGAGAACATCCGCCTCGCCACGGCAGATGAGATTACCCACGGGCATGCGCATGGCGATCATGGCCACCACCACTGAACCATTCGCCGCTGAGTCATTGAACGCCACGTGATGGTCAACACATGGGGACCGGCACCGGTCTGCGCCCGCCAACTGGGCCGCGTCCACCTTTTCTTTGGCCGCTTCCTGCCGACCAGCGTCACGCGAATTGCAATTACGATTGCGTCAAGGCTTGGCGTCGCGAAGGCGCTTGAGTTGATAGAGCTTTTCAAGTGCGTCTCGAGGCGATAGCTCATCCGGCTTGAGTTCATCCAGCGCATCGAGCGCCGGATGGGTTGCCGGTTCGGCGTCGTCAATCGACACATCGAATAGTCCTGCCTGCCGGGCCGGGAGGACATGAGTGATTTCCAGCTTTTCGAGATGCTTGCGCGCCGAGCGCACGACAGACCGGGGAACGCCCGCGAGCTGGGCCACTTGCAGCCCGTAGCTCTTATTGGCCGGGCCCGGCTCCAGTTTGTGGAGAAAGACGATCTTGTCTTTCATTTCAACCGCGTCCAGATGAACGTTTGCGAGGTTCGGCAATTCGCCGTTGAGATGAGTGAGTTCAAAATAGTGAGTGGCGAAAAGCGTGTAACACCGTGTGACCTCGGCCAGGTGGCGGGCGATTGAATACGCGAGCGCAAGTCCATCGAACGTCGACGTGCCGCGGCCAATCTCGTCGATCAGAACCAGGCTGCGATTGCTTGCGTTGTTGAGGATGGCCGCGGCTTCGGTCATTTCCACCATGAAAGTGGAGCGGCCGCCGGCCAGGTCGTCACTGGCGCCGATGCGCGTCATGATCTGATCGACGTTACCGATTTCCGCACGAATAGCCGGAATGAAAGAACCGGTGTGCGCGAGCAGGACGATTTGTGCGACCTGCCGCATGTATGTGGACTTGCCGCCCATGTTGGGGCCGGTGATCAGCAGCAGTTGGCGCGAACGCGACAGCTCGCAATCGTTGGCGATAAAACTTTCAACCTGGCTCTCCACCACCAGGTGGCGGCCGCCTTCAATCGAAATCCGGTCCTCGTTTCCGAACGCCGGTTCAACAAGGTTGAAGCGCTGTGCATTCACGGCGTTCGCGCACAGAACGTCAAGTTCCGCGGCGGCACGCGCCAATGCATGCAGTGACTGAACATGGGGTTGCAGCCGGTCGAGCAAGGCATCGTACAAATATTTTTCTCTTGACAGCGCCCGTTCACCGGCAGAAAGCGCCTTGTCCTCGAATACCTTTAATTCGGGTGTGATGAAGCGCTCGGCATTTTTCAGCGTCTGGCGGCGCCGATAATCGTCAGGCACTTTTTCCAACTGTCCCTGGGAAACCTCGATGTAAAAGCCGTGCACGCGGTTGTATTCGACTCGCAGATTGGCAATGCCGGTGCGCTCACGTTCACGCCTCTCCAGTTCCAGGAGAAATTCGCTGGCATTGCTTTGCATGGCGCGCAACTCGTCGAGCTCTTCATCAAAACCCCTGCGAATCACGCCCCCTTCGCGAATGACTGCCGCCGGTTCGTCAAGCAGCGCTGCCAAAAGTGCAAGGTGGATGAGCTTGTCCGGGCATAAGTGGCTGGAGAGCCGCACCAGTGCTGGACTTTTCACTCCTGCCAGATGTTGGTAGAGGTGCGGCGCGCTTGCCAACGCACCGCGCAATGCAGACAGGTCGCGCGGACGTGCTGTTCTGAGTGCGATGCGCGTGACGATGCGTTCAACGTCAGCCCAGTCGGATAGCAGGCCGCGGATGGCGGGCAAAGCATCCTGTAGTGACCGGCTGGCGTGCAGCCGCTGGCGGATGACGTCGCGGTCGCGCAAGGGTTGAGTTAGCCATTCACGCAGCAAACGTGCCCCCATGCCGGTGACGGTCGTGTTGAGCAGGGAAAAGAGGGTTGGGGCGGCTTCGCGACTGATCGTCTCGCAAATCTCCAGATTGCGTCGCGTGGCGGCATCCATGCGAATGTAGTCTTCGCTGCGTTCCACCGACAAACCCGTCAAGTGCGGCAATGCCGTGCGCTGCGTCTGTTGAACATACTGAAGCAAGGCACCGGCGGCGGCAATCGCCAGTGGCAGGTCTTCGCAATCAAAACCCTTGAGATCGGCGGTATTGAACTGGCGGGCGAGCAGTTTGGTGGCCGATTCGGTGTCGAACTGCCAGTCTGCAATACGGCGTGTGGCAATGCCGTTGCCGATCAATCCGGTACCCTCCGGCAGGAGCAATTCCGACGGCTGCAGTCGTTCAAGTTCTGCGTCGTATTGGGAGATGCCGGTTTCGAGAATTCGGAATCGACCCCCGGACAACGACAATGTGGCTATCCCAAGTCTGGTCCCGTGCACCCAGACCGCGGCAAGCAACACGTCCCGGGCATGAGGAAGGAGCGCGCTATCGGTCAGCGTCCCAGGTGTGATGACGCGGACGACGGCACGTTCGACCGGACCTTTGTTGGTGACTTCGCCAATCTGTTCGCAGATTGCAGCGGATTCGCCAAGCTTTACCAGCCTGGCGAGGTATTGCTCAATCGCGTGATACGGGACACCGGCCATTTTGATAGGCGAACCTGCCGAGTGACCACGTGTCGTCAACGTGATATCAAGCAATTTGGCCGCTTTGACGGCATCGTCGAAGAAGAGTTCGTAGAAATCGCCCATGCGATACAACAACAGCGTATCCGGGTGCTCCGCCTTGATGCGAAGATACTGCTGCATCAT
>JANNGY010000183.1:0-2289 GCA_031404095.1 Betaproteobacteria bacterium
GACGCAAGCGGAAAGCCCGCGCCGGTGAAAATCATGGCAGGCCCCCAGCCGACGGCGCAATCGCAGTCTCAGGCGACCGAGTCGGCGGCGCGGGCGAAGGATGCGCTCCTGGTATCAGGTACCGGCAGCTTCGTGAGATCAACCCCGCCCCAACCAACATTGCCGTCGGGTCCGGAAGAATTCAGCCTGAACTTCGAAGCGACCGATATCCGCGCCATCGTCCAATCCATCATGGGTGATTATTTGCGCGAATCGTTCACGATTCACCCCGCCACCACCGGGACCGGCACAATCCGCCTGTCGAAGCCCGTTTCGCGAAAGGACCTGATACCCATTCTTGAAATGATGCTTCGCCAGAACGGCCAAATCATGCTTCGCGAGGAGGGCCTGTACAAGATCATGCCGGCGGCACAAGGCACACGCGGCTCGGTCACGCCGCAGGCGGGCACCACCTCGGCGCCATTGCCACCTGGATTTTCGGTACAAATTGTGCAACTCAAGTTCGTGGGCGCCGCCGATATGCAACGGATTCTGGCGCCGTACGTTACCGATCCGGCGGCCTCGGTGCAGATCGACGCCGTGCGCAATCTCATCATCGTCTCGGGGACGCAGCGCGAATTGCGCCATTTGTTCGATATCATCGATTTGTTCGACGTGGATTTCCTTTCCGGCTATTCGGTTGGCCTGTTCCAGATGTCAACCGATGTAAAAGCGCTCAGCGCGGATCTGGACCGCATTTTTGGCACTGCCGCCCAAAGCCCGCTCACCGGCATCGTGCGCATCATTCCCATTGAGCGCATGAACGGCTTGCTGGTAGTCACCACGCAACCCAAATACCTGGAGGAAGCAAGAAAGTGGATCGACCGACTGGATCGCGCAGGCGGCGGGTCCGGCGGGATGCGCCTGAACGTATATGCGGTACAGCATGGCAAAGCCGAGAAATTGGCACAGTTGCTGAGCGAGGTCTACGGGAACAAGCAGTCCTCCACCGCGCCGGTGCTCGCACCCGGACAGCGGCCCGCACAGATTGCCTCCATGCCCGCCGCCACGGGGGCGACACAGCCCGTTACCACGCCAACCGCCACACCGCCGGTTTCGTTTGCCGGCAGCGGCGCGGCGGTTTCCAAGGATGTACGCATCATTGCCGACAACGATAATAATGCGCTGCTGATACTGGCGTCGCCCGCAGACTACGAAACCATTCAGGGCGCACTGCGCCAACTGGATGTGCCAAGACGCCAGGTGTCGGTTGAAGTGCTGGTCGCCGAAGTCACGCTTGCCGACGGGCTGCAATTTGGCATCGAATGGTTCATCAATTCGCGCAATAACACCGTAGGATCGCTGCGAGACTTGACAACCAAGCTGCCGGCTATACCGGGACTGGCCGGCGCGAGCGGGGCAATACTCGATCCGCGGACTTTGATCCCGACCGCAGCCGGGTTGCAGCTCATTAATGTGGCGGGCACTGATATTCGTGCTGTCCTGCATGCGCTTGGCACGGACGGTCGTTCCAAAGTGATTTCCACGCCCCGCGTGATGGTCCTCGACAACGAAAAGGCCACGATAAATGTCGGCGACCAGATTTCCGTCGACACCGGCGCTTCCACCGGCACCGGGACCGGCGGCAATGTGGTGACCACACGCCAATATATAAGTACCGGCGTGATTTTGACCGTGACCCCGCGCATCAATGCGGGCGGCCGCGTAACCCTGGACGTCAACCAGGAGGTCAGCAGCCCCACCAGCGACAGCTCGAACACTGCCGGTTCGAATCCGACCATTGCAACCCGCAAGGCGCAAACCGTGGTTACCGTGAGTTCCGGCGAGACGATGGTATTGGCAGGGCTGATACAGGACACAAGTATCAAGGGATCTGCCGGACTGCCACTTTTGTCAAAAATCCCGCTAATCGGCGGTCTGTTTGGTACACAGACCCTCGCCTTGAAACGCACAGAACTGGTTTTGTTGATCACCCCGACCGTCGTGACAAGCCCGGAAGATGCGCGCGCGGTGACGGATGAAATACGTAGAAAGCTGCCATTACTCGACGAAGCCCTGATGAAAAGCACAAAGTGATACCGACGGTATCGCAAAGTGGCCGCGGGACACTTTTTGAGCCGAAACAGTTGACGTCAGCCCAAGTTTTCTCTACGCTTTGCCTATTCGTCGTTTTCTTAAGATTTTACTTTAACTATTTGACAGAAGAATTGGATTAGTAGTGCGATTTTCGTCTTCGTTTCAAGTCATGGCTGGTGTGATTTTCGCGGTATTGATCAGTGCTTGTGTTGG
>JANNGY010000184.1:0-5171 GCA_031404095.1 Betaproteobacteria bacterium
CCTCACTCCTCACTCTACTGAGGACACGCCACCCGGCAGTTCCTCCTCACTCCTCACTCCTCACTCCTTTTCCCGCTTCCCCTCTTACATTCCCGCCCATGGATCATCACGACCCGAACGGCGGGTACCGCAATCCCTGGCCCGGTGCTGAGGTCAAGGGTTTCCGCGAACTGTTCAAGTGGATGGTCGATCGAAATACGACCCACCGTCCTGCCGTTGCGCCGGTAACGCCCAGATCAGCGTCGCTTTTACGGCCCCGCCCGACTACAGTGGCCCGGCCATCACCGGCTACACCGCCACCTGTGGTGCCGCGAGCCAGTCGGGTACGTCCTCGCCCATCGTGGTTACAGGTCTGACTAATGGCGTGGACTACACCTGCACGGTGACTGCGACCAACGCCATCGGTACTAGTGCAACCTCGGCCGCCTCCAACAGCGTCACGCCCACGGCCCCGCAGACCATCACCTTCGCCAACCCCGGCACGCAGACTTTCGGTACCAGTCCGACCCTGACCGCCAGCGCCTCGTCCGGTCTCACTGCGAGCTTCAGTTCTTTGACAACGGGTGTTTGCACCATCACCACCAGCGGCACGCTCACCTTCCTCGCCATCGGCACCTGCGACATCAGCGCCGAACAGGCCGGCAATGGCGCCTACACCGCTGCGCCGACGATCACGCAAAGCTTCGCCGTCAATGCTACCGTTCCCGGCGCCCCCACCATCGGCACGGCAACGGCAGGCAATACGCAAGCGACGGTGACCTTCACCGCGCCCGGCAGCGATGGCGGCAGCGCGATTACCACCTACACCGCCACCTCGAACCCGAGCGGCGTGACCGGCACCTGCGCCAATTCACCTTGCACCGTCACCGGGCTCGCCAACGGCACCGCCTACACCTTCACCGTGACAGCCGCCAACGCCGCCGGCAGCGGTGCCGCCTCGGTCGCCTCCAACAGCGTCACGCCCAAGGCCCCGCAGACCATCAACTTCGCCAACCCCGGCACGCAGATTTTCGGTACCAGTCCGACCCTGACCGCCACCGCGACTTCCGGCCTCGCCGTGAGCTTCAGTTCGTCGACCACCGGTGTTTGCACCATTACCACCGGCGGCACGCTTACCTTCCTCGCCATCGACAACTGTGACATAAGTGCCGACCAGACCGGCAATGACGCCTACACCGCTGCGCCGACGGTCACACAAAGCTTCAGCATAGATCCACCGCCTATCGCCTTCACGGGCAACGCCTATTCGCGCAAGGCGCACGGCATTGGTATCGGCGTTCAAGACCTGCCGCTTTTCGATGCAACGATCAACGACGCATTCACGGTCGAGCCACGCGTTGCGGGAAGCGGACACCAAATTGTGTTCCGGTTTACCAGCGCAGTGACCAGTGTGACTGGGGTCAGCATTACTGATGCGTCTGCCGTCGCCGTAGGTAATCCCTTGATTGGTTTTTTCGGTAACGACCTCGTCCTGACACTCAGCGGCATCGGCGACATGACCCGCGTGACGGTCTCCGTCACGGGTGTAAACGGTATCGGCGGGCTAGATGTTTCGCGAGCCGTCGGATTCCTCGTCGGCGACATGAATGGCAGCCACGTCGTCACGGCCGCCGATATTGCCGGCATTAAGAGCCGCAAGGGGATAACCATAGACAACAGCAACTTTAAGTTCGATGTCAACCTATCGGGTGCAATCGATGATGCGGATGTGTCCGTGGTCAAGGTGCGAGCAGGACAGGTACTTCCTTGACCGCGACCATCCCAATGTGTTCCGCGCGTTCGGAACAATTGTGGAAGGGCGTTCGCAGTAACAGCAATTGAGCTAGCGGGTTAAAGTCCCGTCCAAGGAATTATCCATGCACCTTGGTCGCACGTCGATCGGCGTTCGAGTAATCCGTGGCCGTGAGTTCTTAAACAAAAATGCAGGCCGTCACGCAAGTAGCCTCGTAAACTAAATACGCTTGCCGACCTCGCGAGTGCTGTGAGGTTCAGACACGAATTAACACGCAGCTTCGATAGCAAACCCCAGCACTGGCGCACCGTTTCAGGCACTTTCATGCCAGGAGGCGCGCCGGTGCTGGAGTTTCAGTCCGAAACGCGGGTAATCAGCTCGCCTTCTTCACAAAATCCCGCAAATGTTTCGCCTGGGCTTTCAGCGACGGGATGTGCACGTACATCATGTGCCCGGCCTCGTAGTAGTACTTGCTGATATTGCCGCTGAGGGTCTTGTCGAGCGCCATGTGATTGAGCACGTAGTCGCTGGCGAAATGTGGCGTGGCGAGATCGAAGTAGCCTGATGCCACGTACACCTTCATGTGCGGATTGCTGCAGATCGCCTTCCGAAGGCTTTCGGCGACATTGAGGTGCTGGTCCTTGGAGCCGAAGTCCCAGCTCATGTAGAGTTTTGAAATCATGGTGTAGGGCGTGTCGCTCTCATACTTCAATTCGCGCCGCAGGTAGTCGTTGATGCAGGCCGCGTAGGCGCCGTCGAGATTGGTGTGCGCCGGATCGAACTCGAAATTTTCGCCGGCCGCATCGCGGTCGATGCCCTTGAAGCGGCTGTCGAGGCGGCCAACGGTGCGATGCTCGTCGCGGCACAGTTCCTTGCAAAAGCGGTGGATCTGAACGCGCAGGTTGGTTGAGGCGATATAGTCCCGCGTGAGGCCCGTGTATTGGGTCAGTTTGCCGATGATCGCATCGCGCTTGGCGGGCGCCAGTTTATCGCCGAGGAACAGGGCGGCGTTGTATTCGCCCTCGGCAAACGCCTCGACCTCATCAAGCACCGCGCGCAGCGGCTTTGACTGCAGGCGCTTGTCGAGCTTTTTGTGGAACCAGGCGGTGGCGGCGTAGGTCGGCAGGAACAGCACATGCGCCAGGTCGTGGCCGTTGATGAAACGGAAAGTGCTGAAATCCAGCGCGGTGGAGAACAGCATCAGTCCATTCAGGTACATGCCGTACTTTTCCTGCAGCATCGAGGAGAGCCCGGCCGCGCGCGTCGTGCCGTAGGATTCGCCGGCGATGAACTTCGGCGAGGCCCAGCGTTCGTTGCGCGAGGTGTAGAGGCGAATGAATTCGCCGACGCTGTCGAGGTCACGCTGGTAGCTGTGGAATTCCTTTATTTTTTCGCCCTCGAGCATGCGGCTGTAGCCGGTGCCGACCGGGTCGATGAACACCAGGTCGGTTTCGCCGAGCAGTGAATATTCGTTGTCCACCAGTTGATAGGGCGGCGGTGGCGCGTTGCCATCGGCGTCTAGCTTGACGCGCTTGGGACCGAGGACACCCAGGTGCAGCCACACGCTGGACGAGCCGGGGCCGCCGTTGAAAGAGAACGTCAGCGGCCGTTTCGCCCGGTCTTTCACGCCGTCCCGGGTATAGGCGATAAAGAAAACCGTGGCCCGCGCCTTGTCGGCCTCGCGATTGCCGTCCTTATCGCCGTCTTCCTTCAGGACGACGGTCCCGCAGGTCACCGTGTACGCAAGGTTCTCGCCGTTGATGCGACTCTTGTGTTTGCTGGTGACGATGCTGTCAACGGGAATGACAGCAGGCCTGGTTGTCAGGGTTTCTTTTTCTTGCTTGTCGAGAGCCATGTCAGGTGTGTTGGTGGGTGGCAGGAGCACCATTATCGCGCATACGCCGGATTCGTCGGCAATGGAGTCGCTGGCATGACGCGTTCGCGCCGGAAAAATAGCAACTCGGGAAATCCTACGCGATCAAATGCAAGGCCGCGCGCCCGCCGTGCACCGCATCGACAACCAGCCGCTTATCGAAGCTGGCCAGGACGCCGCCGCGTGCGCGCGCCAGCGCCAGCAGATAGCTGTCGGTAACCTGCGAGAAACTGAGCAGCCTTGCCTTGTCAATGAGTTTGCTGTCAAGCACGCTGATGTCATCCGGCCAGAAAGTGTGGCCGGACAACGCACAGAAACGCGCCATCACATCGACCGCCAATCCGGGGGTGCCGATGCGATTGGGGTACTTGGGGTGGCTGACGATGCGGATGACACCGTTTTCGGTCAATGGGCAACTCGCCCAGCCACGCCGGCCACTTTCCTTGAACCACGCGTGCGCCGTGTCGTGATGGTCATGCGCCGGATCGATCAGCGCAATCAGCACGTTGATATCGAGCAGGAAAGTGCTCAAGGCAATTCGTCGCGCAGCGCGTTGACCATCTCCAGATTCACTAAGCGGTGGTTGGCACCTAACGGGAGCAGGGGGACGCCATTGCGCGATTTTGCCGGTGGCGCCGCAGGACGCAGCGACTCGCGCGCGAGTTCGGAAACGACTTCGCCGAGGGTTTTTTTCTGCCGGGCCGCGAGACCTTTGGCCGCCGCCAGCACATCGTCATCGATGGTCAGGGTCGTTCGCATGGAAGCCTCCTTCTTTCGCATCAAGCATCACGCATCACGCATCATACATCAAATCGACACGACTTGTTTTCGCCCGACAGTCGCCCAGTGAGCCGCTATCTACGTTGGCGAAACCGCCAATATCACGCAAACCTCGCTTCAGGTTGCTTGATCAAATCCGCCAGGCGGCCGGCATTGCGCGCCACCATCGCGTAAATGGTCAACTGCGGATTGGCGCCGATGGAAGTGGGAAAGGCGGAACCGTCAAAAATCCACAGGTTCTCCAGTTGGTGATGGCGTCCGTCGCCGCGGATGACCGACAGGCGCGGGTCATTGCCCATCGCGCATCCGCCCATCACGTGCGCGCTCGCGACCCGCGTGCGCAGCGCCGCCATCGGCAACACCTCGATTGCACGCTTGGCGTCGCCCCAGTTGCGGTAGGGTTTCGCGTCCTCGTGCAGCGGCATGACGATTTTTGCGCCGGCCGCAAACTGGATTTCCGCCATCACCGACAGCGAATGGCGAATCCCTTCCCACGCGTAGGGACTGATGACATAGTCGAGTATCGGGCTGCCGTCACGGCGAATCGCCACCTGTCCGCCGGTGCTTTGCGGATGAAAGCCGTCGCGCATGAGCGCGATCGCCACATGCATGTGCGCGAGGCGTTTCATCCAGCCCCGAATGTTCATCGCCAAAACCCGGCAGGGTAATGCCGCCCAGTACCGGGTGTATCGGCGGCGCTTCCAGCTTGAAGCCCATCGGCCCGTCGTGCGGCAGGCTGTCGAGAAAATGATCCGAGTAAATGCTTTGCGGGGCGCCGGAATAAGG
>JANNGY010000185.1:0-13700 GCA_031404095.1 Betaproteobacteria bacterium
GGCATGGCTGCGCAGTTCCTTCGCAGCAAAGGCATCATCCTTGTCGATACGAAATTCGAACATGGCATCAACAAAGACGGCAAGATCGTAAGTCAGGACGAGATCTTGACTATGGATTCGTCTAGGTTCTGGTTGACATCAGACTATGATGCGCAGACGGAGCGATTTGATCTGGGAGAACTCGAAGAACTGAATCCGAAATCATACTCCAAGGAATTCGCGCGCGGGTTCTCTGAGCGAGAAGAAGGATATACTGACGAGCAGCGGATAGTCATCGCTGCTCGATACGTCATCGGCATACAGGAACTGCTCGGTAAGCGATTTGAGCCAGACATGAGGCCTCGTGATGAACGGGTCGTGAGCGGACTGCAGAAGATAGTGGACCATCTGGCGGTGCGTTAGCAATGATAACATAACTCCATTCGCGGGCGTTCGACCATGAGATTGTCGCCAGCCTCGTGAGTATCCCCACAGATCCCTTGTGCGCACGATCAAGGAGGGAGCCCGCTCCAGGGTTACGTCGTAGACCTCGTTCTGCTCCCCCGCGACAATCCGGCATCGATTTCATAGGACACCACCTTATTTAGAAAAGCATTTCGGATAAGCAAGACCGAATTTGACTAGCATTTTGAACAACCACTACTGTCATGAAATGACGGTGCAATGACAATATCGAATGATCTCCCCACAAGTCACAATCAACGATCATTCCTCAATGCGCCTCCTCCCAATTCATCCCCACCCCCGGCTCCGCCAACAGCGGCACATCCAGCTTCGCCACATTGGTCATCAGCCCCGGCACATTCGCTTTCACCAATTCCAGCTCTGACTCCGGCACTTCCAGCACCAGTTCGTCATGCACCTGCATGATCATGCGCGTGGCGAGCTTTTCCTTTTCCAGCCAACCCTGCACCGCGATCATCGCAAGCTTGATCAGGTCCGCTGCGGTGCCCTGCATCGGCGCGTTGATCGCTGCGCGCTCGGCTCCCTGGCGGCGGCCCTGGTTGCCGCTCTTGATGTCGGGCAGCCACAGGCGGCGGCCGAATACGGTTTCGACGTAGCCGCGTTCGTGCGCCTCGTTGCGGGTGCGGTCCATATAGGCCTTCACCCCCGGATAGCGGACGAAGTATTTGTCGATGTAGCTGGCCGCCGCGGCGCGTTCGATGCCGAGGTTGCTGGCCAGTCCAAATGCGCTCATGCCATAAATCAGCCCGAAGTTGATGACCTTGGCATAGCGGCGCTGCTCGCTCGACACGTCCTCGCGCGTAACGCCGAATACTTCCGAGGCGGTGGCGCGGTGCACATCCTCGCCTTTGGCGAAAGCATCGAGCAGGCCGGGGTCGCCGGAAAGGTGCGCCATGATCCTGAGCTCGATCTGCGAATAATCGGCCGACAAAATCCTGCTGCCGGGCGGCGCGATGAAGGCTTCGCGGATGCGGCGACCCTCGGCCGTACGCACCGGGATGTTCTGCAGGTTGGGATCGTTCGATGACAGGCGCCCGGTGACGGCGATTGCCTGCCCGTAGTTGGTGTGCACGCGGCCGGTCTTGGGGTTGACCATGCGCGGCAGTTTGTCGGTGTAGGTGCTCTTGAGTTTGGACACGCTGCGGTAATCAAGGATGATTCTCGGCAGCGGATGATCCTCGGCGAGCTTGGCTAGCGTTTCTTCGTCGGTTGAGGGCGCGCCGCCGGGTGTCTTCTTCAGCGGCTTGATGCCCTTTTTGTCGAACAGGATTTCGGCGAGTTGCTTGGGTGAACCGAGATTGAACGGCTGGCCGGCTTCGGCGTGCGCCTTGGCTTCCAGTTCCAGCATCTTCTGGCCCAGCTCGCCGCTCTGCTTGTCGAGCAGCACGCCGTCAATCAACACACCGTTGCGTTCCATTGTCAGCAACACGTGCGTGGTGGGCATCTCGATCTGCTCGTACACCCGCTTCAGTTGGCCGTCGCCGGCGATCTGCGGATATAACGCGCCGTGCAGCTGCAGCGTGACGTCCGCATCTTCCGACGAGTAATTGGTCGCGGTGTCGATGGAGACCTGGTCGAAACTGATTTGCGAAGCGCCTTTGCCGGCGACATCTTCAAACGAGATGGTGTCGGTGGCGCCAAGATGACGCGACGCGAGCGATTCCATATCGTGCCGCTGGTGGCTTTCCAGCACATAGGACTGCAACAGCGTGTCGTGCTGGTAGCCCTTCACCGCAATGCCGTGGTTGGCGAACACGTGCAGGTCGTACTTGATGTTCTGGCCGAGTTTCTTTTTGTTGGCGTCTTCCAGCCACGGTCGCAGCCTGGCGATCGATTGTTCGAAATCGAGCTGGTCGGGGGCGCCGGGATAAATGTGCCTGAGCGGCAGGTACGCCGCTTCACCCGCGACGCAGGCGAAAGAAAGGCCGACGATCTGCGCCTGCATCTGGTCGAGACTGGTGGTCTCGGTATCCAGCGCAACCAGGTCGGTGGCGTTGAGTCTGGCTATCCACGCATCGAGTTGCTCGAATGTGGAAATGGTTTCGTATTTGCGGGTGGTGATAAAGGTGGCTTGCTGCGCGACCGGCTCGCCTGCCGACCAACGAGACGCGCTGGTATCTTTGTCCGCCTGTTTGTGTGGTTGAGATTCTTCGCTGTCGCTCAAGATGACGGTAGCCGCCGGGCCTGCGTTGCTACCTTTGTGCAGCGCCGACCGCATCCCCTTGAATCCGAAATGCTCGTACAGTTTGTCGAGCCGGCCGATGTCACGTTCCTTGTGACCGATGGTGTCGAAGTCGAACGGCAGCGGGACATCGCATTTCACCGTCACCAGCGTGCGCCCAGTCGGCAGCCAGTCGAGCGCTTTGCGCAAATTCTCGCCGACCACGCCCTTGATATTGGCCGCATTCGCCATCACGCCATCGAGCGAGCCGTATTCGGCAATCCATTTCGCCGCGGTCTTGGGACCGACCTTTTCCACGCCGGGTACGTTGTCGACGGTGTCGCCCATCAGCGCCAGATAATCGATGATGCGATTGGGCGGCACGCCGAATTTCTCGGTGATGCCGGCCACGCCCAGCTTTTCGTTGGACATGGTGTTGTACCAGAGCACACCTTCCTCGACCAGTTGCGCGAGATCCTTGTCGCCAGTGGAGATGATGGTCTTCACGCCACGCGAGACGGCATGCCGCGTCAGCGTGCCGATGACGTCGTCCGCTTCCATGCCCGCCACTTCCACGCAGGGCCAGCCCAGCGCCTCGGCGACTTCGCGGATGTGGCCGATCTGGTGCGCGAGGTCTTCCGGCATCTTTTCGCGGTTGGCCTTGTACTCGGGATAAATCTCGTCGCGAAAGGTTTTACCCTTTGGGTCAAACACGCAGGCGCTATAATCGGCTGGATACTCATCGCGAAGCTTGTTGAGCATGTTGGCCACACCGAATATCGCGCCGGTGGGCTCCCCGGCCGGTGAACGGAAGTCCGGCATGGCATGAAATGCGCGATAGAAATAGCTCGAAATGTCGACGAGCAGCAATCGTGCATGCGGGCCGGATCGGGAACTGTTGGTTTCGATGGCGCTCATGGGAGATGGTTAAGTTGAAGCAAGATAACGGCAGCACCGACGGCACCGGTAACGACGGCCGGGTTTCCAAGATTCCCAAGCTGGCCGACCCGGAACTGCAACAGCAATCATTGACCGCCGCGCGCGACTCGTGGTGGATGTTCAACATTATCGCCGAAATGGTTACGGCGGCTGACAAGCTGGCTGCGGTGGCGCCCGCCGTCGCGATCTTCGGCAGCGCGCGCATGAAGGAGGGCCATCCCTATTACACGCTGACCGAGCAGATCGCCCAAAAACTCTCCGA
This sequence comes from Betaproteobacteria bacterium, assembly GCA_031404095.1. Lineage (GTDB taxonomy): Bacteria > Pseudomonadota > Gammaproteobacteria > Burkholderiales > Usitatibacteraceae > UKL13-2. The sequence continues at coordinate 3,828 of JANNGY010000185.1, forward strand.
CTCGGGATTCTCCGTCGTCTCCGGCGGCGGGCCCGGCCTGATGGAAGCGGCGAACAAGGGTGCTTTGGCGGGCAAGAGCCCGAGCGTCGGACTGAATATCCTGCTGCCGTTTGAAAAGGGCGGCAACGGCTTTCAGGATGTCTCCCTCACGTTTCAGCATTTTTTCGCTCGCAAGGTAATGTTCGTCAAGCATGCCGGCGCGTACGTGGTGATGCCGGGCGGTTTCGGCACCCTCGATGAACTCACCGAAGCGCTGACGCTGATCCAGACCGGCAAGATCCGGCGCATTCCGATCATCCTCGTCGGCAGCCGATTCTGGGCAGGTCTGGTGGAATGGCTAAAGTCGACCATGGTGGATGAAAAAGTCATCAGCGCCACCGACCTGGACCTGTTCAAGATCATCGACGAGCCGCAACAAGTGGTCGACGCCATTTTCGAGCACTACGCAAATCGCAGTTTCCTGCCGAACCCGGATGAGCGGGCGCTGGAAATGAGCCTTTAGGCGTATGCCGCCGATGCCCTCGTGTTCTTGCCTCTCGCTTTCCGCCGCCTCCCCCGCCGGCGAAAGAATCGTCCCACAGCAGCGTGTTCGCAAGTCGCGAGCCCCCAGGAGAACGCCATGCGATTACTGATATTTTTTCTCTTTGCGGCGCTATCCGTGCCGGCCCACTCCCAAAGTCAGGCACGACCGCGCCCGAAGGACGTGCAGGTGGTTGAGGATCTGTCCGCGCCACCCAAGGTAAAGGATGACAAAAGCGTACCCGAACCCGAGGTCACCACTCGCAAAGCCGGATCCGACACGATTTACGAATATCGCATCCAGGGCAGGCTGTACCAGCAGAAAGTCCAGCCCGCGAACGGGCCAGCCTATTACCTGATCGACGAGAAGGGCGAAGGCAAGTTCACGCGCATGGACGGGCCTGAAATCAAGTTTAGCGTGCCGATGTGGGTGCTGCTCGAATGGTGAATTGCCCGGGACCTGCAGATAGCCGGCTTGAAAGTCCGCAATCATCCTGTTACCTGGAACACATTGGATCAACTGAATCCTTGTCATTATTCCGCCTGATCCGTTCATGAGTGTCTTCACCCCGGTTACCGTTGATAAAGCGCGCGCCTTTGTCGCCCCTTACCATGTTGGTGACATCATCGACTTCCAGAACATCGCCGCCGGCGTCGAGAACTCCAATTTTTTCGTTACCACCACCGAAGGCCGCTACGTTCTGACGATATTCGAGAAGATTCCGCGCGCAGACCTCGATTTCTACATGGGCCTGATGTCGCACCTGCATGCCGCCGGCATTGCCTGTGCCGCGCCGCTGCAGACCGCCAACCGCGAGGTGCTGCAAGCGCTGCACGGCAAACCGGCGGCGCTGGTCACGCGCCTGACCGGCAACGACATCGCCCACCCCACGCCCGACGACTGCCGGGCAGTCGGCTCGGCCCTCGCGCGCATGCATGCCGCTGCCGCCACATTTTCCTTGCGAATGCCCAACTGGCGTGGGCTGTCGTGGTGGCGTCAGTATGCCGGCCAGCTCAAGTCGTACCTGAGCGAAAGCGAGAACGTCCTGCTTGCCGGGGAACTGGCGTACCAAGCGGGGTTTGACGGGCTGGCGTTACCGCGCGGCGTGATTCACGGCGACCTGTTCCGCGACAACATTCTCTGGGACGATCACGGCACGCGTCACACGCCACAGATGATCGATTTCTATTTTGCCTGCGACGAGCAACTGCTGTTCGATGTGGCCGTCACCGTGAACGACTGGTGCCTGGATTTTTCGGCCTACCCCGGTGCGAACCTGAACGAAGCGAACACACGGGCGCTGCTGCACGGCTATGCCGCCGTCCGCTCTTTCACGCCGGCCGAGCGCGCCGCCTGGCCACAAATGCTGCGCGCCGCGGTCTTGCGCACCTGGCTGGGCCGGCTCGGCTATCATCACTTTCCGCGTGATTCGGAACTGACGCATCCGAAAGACCATCCGTTTTCGCAGCGACTCCTGCGGCATCACATCGACTTCGCGCCGCAGCACCTGGCGTGGATGGAATCCCTCACCTAATTCATATGCAAGTCATCGACGCCCCCACCAACGCCGGCCTTGGCTGGATCAAGCAATCGTTCACCATTTTTACCGCGCAGCCGACAGGATGGATTTCATTGCTGTCGTGCTGGCTGCTGCTGACAGTGGTGGTTTTCGTGATCATCCCCGTTGTCGGGCCGGCGCTCGCCACCATGCTGCAACCGGGCCTGTTTGCCGGCCTCATGATCGCCGCCCGCGACCAGGAAGCGGGAAAGCCGGTGACCTTGTCCCAGTTATTTGCCGGATTCCGTTTCAACGGGCGTGCCCTGGTGACGCTCGGCTCGATCACCCTGCTCGCGGAGATCATGGCGGTGGTCATCCTCGGGCTGCTGGGTTTCCCGCGCAACATTCCCGTGGAAGCCAACGGCCTGCCGGACATGCAAGCTTACGTGCAACTTCTGGAAGGCAAGCTGTGGATGGTGTTCGCCGGCTTTTTCATGATGCTGCTGATCAAGGCTGTCCTTTGGTTCGCGACGCCGCTGCTGGCGTTCCAGCCAATGCGTGCGGGACACGCGATACGCTGGAGTTTTTATGCGTTCATCGGCAATTTCCTGCCGATGCTGCTGTTCGCCATCACGCTGACGGGTATTTTCGTCATTGCCGCGTTGCCGTGGCTGCTCGGGTTGCTGGTGGCCCTGCCGCTGTATGCGATCGCGCATTACACCAGCTACCGGCAGGTGTTCCGAACTGGCGACGCGGCTGTCGATTGACGCCGCTCGATACGGCCGTGCGCTGGTAATGGCGCCCGGATGCCGAGCGGTACAATCCCATCAACGACTACAACCCGGACACCCGATGCGATTCCTTGTTGCGTGTTTCACTTTCGCTGGCGCCGCCGTCGCGGCGATGGCCGCCACACCGGTGGTGCCACCCGTGGCCACCACCGGCACGGCACTGTCAGCCAGCGCCGAAGCCATCTATCGCGATGCCAAGCCGCGCCTGCTGCAAATTCGCACCCTGCTCAACAGCGCGTCGCAAAAATCCTCCACCGGCTCCGGCTTCCTGGTGAACGCAGACGGACTCGCGATCACCAACTACCACGTCGTCTCGCAACACGCGCTCGAACCGCAGACCTACCGCATGGAATACGTGTCAGCCGACGGCACGCGTGGCAACCTGAAGTTGCTGGCTTTCGATGTCATCAACGACCTGGCGCTGGTGCAACTCGACCGTGGCGGCTGGACCCACTTTGAATTCGATCAGCGCGCCTTGTCCGGCAACCTGCCGCGCGGCGAGAAACTGTTCAGCCTCGGCAATCCGCTGGACATCGGCTTTGCCGTCATGGAAGGCAATTACAGCGGGTTGGTGGAACGCAGCTACAGCGAGCGCATTCACCTGTCCGGGCCGATGAATCCCGGCATGAGCGGCGGCCCGACGTTGGCGGCTTCCTCGCGCATTGCCGGGGTCAACGTCGCCAAAGCCATCTTCGCCGAGCAAGTCAGTTTCCTGGTGCCGGCAAAGTACGCGGCGGCGTTGATGTCGCGCCCGCGGTTACCGGAGCCGCTGACGGGCAAATTGACGCGCGCCGAAATTGCCCGTCAACTGGCCGCCTGGCAGAACGGCCTCTACGCCGCGCTCGACAGCAAGGGATTCAAGCCCACGCCCAGCGGCCCCTACCTGGTACCGGAGAGCGCAGCCGAGTGGTTCACCTGCGGGGCACGCACCAATGCCGATGCCAAGCCGGCGCCACGGGCGCGTTCGGATTCATCGAGCTGCAGCATGCAGAACTGGCTGTTCATCGCCGGCGACCTGTTTACCGGAAACGTGCGCATTTCCCGCAACCATTTCAAGGCGCTCGACCTGAACAGCTTCCAGTTTGCCAATTTCGTTTCGCAGAGCGCGCGCCTGTCGGGCGATGAATCCAACGCCAAGCGCTTCACCGCGCCCGCCTGCCACGAAGACATGGTTATCGCCGGGGAGCCCGACGGAAAAGCCAGCCATCCGCGCCTGCGCGTGATGTGGTGCGCCAGCGCCTACCGGGATCTCGAGGGCCTGTACAACGTCTCGATGATGGCGGTCACCCAGGACCGCAATGACGAAGCAGTCGCGATGACCTTGTCCATGTCCGGCACCACGTTCGAGAACGCGTCGCGATTTGCCCAACGCTTCATCGCCGAACTGAAGGTGGCGCCATGAGTAGCCACGCACCATTCTGGATCGAGATTCTCGACAAGTCCGGAGGAATCGTTTCGCGCCAGCGCATTGTGGCTGCCGCGGTTAGCGTCGGTCGCGGATATGACAATGACTTGGTGATTGACGATTTATTTGTGGCGCCGGCGCAACTCAGGATCGCCTTCGATGAAGAAGGCGCGTTGTGGCTTGAAGACCTGGGATCGCCAAACGGCACCTTTGACGTCATACGCCAGGCCAATGTAAAACGGCTGCTGGTCGGTGACGAAGCGTCGGTTCGCATCGGCCACACCGGCGTGCGGGTTCGGCGTGCGAGTTTCGAGGTGCCCGCCGCCTTATCACTCGACGCGCCGCATGCGGGATACTCGCCGCTGATGTCGATCGGCTACGGCAATGCGGCGGCCGGCATGATGACGGCGTTCATTGCCTTTGTCGCGCTCTCCACCTGGCTTTCGCAGACTAGTGAGTTCAAGCTGGCGGCTTACCTGCCCGGCGGCGTCATTTTTCCGCTAGTGGTGCTTGGCTGGGCCGGCATCTGGACACTGATCACGCGCCTTGTGACCGCGCAAGGCCAGTTTTTCCGCCACGTGGCGTTGGCCTTTGCCTTCATGCTGGCGCTGTTTGTCCTCGACCTGGCCGCCGATTTCGCCAGCTATGCCTTTGCCTGGATCGCGTTGCAGAAATGGGTCCCTCTGGTGGTGTGGGCGATGTTTGGCGCGCTTTTTTTCGCCCACATTCGCGCCATCTCGCCAAAGCATGACCGTCTCGTCGGCGGCATCATCGGTGCACTGGTCCTGGTGGCTATCGCGGTGCACGTCTCGTTGCGCGCGGAAAGCGACCGAATACAGGCACAACGCATTTCGGCCAAGCTGATGCCGCCGTTCATGCAGCTCAAATCACCGGTGCCGCCTGAGCAGTTCTTCAAAGCAACGCTGGCACTCAAGCCCAAGCTCGACGAGGAGCGGAAAAAGGAGCCGTCGTCCGGCGGGCTTTCGCTCAGCGACTTTGATTAAATGCCACGCGCAATGCGCAAAGTCCAGCACTGGCGCGCCTTCGCGAGCATTTATCGTCTGAAACGCGCGCCAGTGCTGGGGTTTGGTGACGCTAGGCGATCGCCGTCAGTTTTGCGTATTGCAACGCCAGCCATTTGCTGCCGTCGCCGCGAAACTTGACCTGGACGCGCGCGTCGAGTCCGTTACCCTCGAAATTCACCACCACCCCTTCACCAAACTTCGCGTGCATCACGTTCTGGCCGACGGCAAACGGATGCGCGTCGGGGCGGCGGGTTTCGAAACTGGCGCGGGTCGTGTCGGGCGCGCCTTCGCGGCCGTAGCCGGATTCGGCGTTGCTCAAGCCGGAACGGCGTCCTTGAGCGGCAAGATGTTCCTCGCCGCTGCCGCGGCCCTCCCGCCATGCGCCGCCTGACGCTCGCTCGCCCCACGGTTGCGCGACATTGAATCCGCCCGCGCCGCGCGCGGCGGGGTAGATCTGCTGGCCCGCCAGATAACCCGACTGCCTTTCCGGCACCACTATCCACTTGCACAGCGGCGCCGGGATCTCATCGACGAATCGCGACACGATGCCGTAGCGCATCTGCCCGTGCAACATGCGCTGGGCCGCATAGGAGAGGTACAGCCGGTCGCGGGCGCGAGTGATGGCCACATACATCAAGCGTCGCTCTTCCTCGATGCTCTCGAGATCGGTGATTGAATTCTCATGCGGGAACAGGCCTTCTTCCAACCCGCTCAGGAAGACGGCGGTAAATTCCAGTCCCTTGGCGGAATGCACCGTCATCAGTTGCAATGCATCCTCGTTCACACCGGCTTCGTGCTCGCCCGCCTCCAGGCTGGCATGCGTGAGAAAAGCGGTCAGCACATCGTTCGTCATCCCCTGACCGCTTTCAGAGGAGGCTAATGCCGAAGGCGTTACGCCGGAACTAAAGCCCACCGGCGGCGAATCCTCGCCTTCGAATTCTTCCTGGAACTGGGCGGTGGCATTGATCAATTCCGCCAGGTTTTCGAGCCGGTCGGCGCCTTCCCTTTCTGCCTGGTAATGTGCCCGCAGTCCGCTCTTTTCGAGGCATTCATCCACCAGTTCCTGCAGCGCCACCGCGGTCGCTGTCATTGTTGCGGTGGCTTTCAGGCTGTCGGCGATTTTCAGGAATGCGCCGATCGCGGACGCGGAACGCCCGCTGATCTCGCCCTTGGCAATACCCGATGCCGCCGCCGCATACAGCGACACGCCGTAACGTTGCGCGAGGTCCTGCACCTGCTCGACCGAGCGCGCGCCAATGCCGCGCGGCGGGAAATTCACCACCCGCGAAAAGGCGCCATCGTCGTCCGGATTGGCGGCAACGCGCAGGTAGGCCAGTGCATGCTTGATTTCCTGGCGCTCGAAAAACCGCAGGCCGCCATAAACTTTGTAGGCGACGCCGGCACGAAACAGCGCATGCTCGAGTACCCGCGATTGCGCGTTTGAGCGGTACAGCAGCGCCATGTCGTTAAGCGCGATGCCGCCGCGATTGAGCGACTTGACCTCGTCGATGATGAACTCGGCCTCGTCGTTGTCCGACGCGCCGGCAAAAATGCGCAGCGGCTCGCCCTTGCCCGCCTCGGTCCACAGGTTCTTGCCGAGGCGCTCCTTGTTCTGCTGGATGACGGCATTGGCGGCATCGAGAATGTTGCCTTGCGAGCGGTAGTTCTGTTCGAGCTTGATGACGTTATTCCCCGCAAAGTCGCGCTGGAAATCGCGCATGTTGCCGACTTCGGCGCCACGGAATTTGTAGATACTCTGGTCGTCATCACCCACCGCGAACATCGCCGCCCCACCGCCGGCCAGCAGGCGGATCCACTGGTACTGCAGGCGGTTGGTGTCCTGGAACTCATCGACCAGGATGAACTTGAAGCGCTCGCGGTAATGCGCCAGCAGCGGCAGGTTCTTGCCCAGAAGTTCGAAGGAGCGCAACAGCAATTCGGCAAAATCGACCACGCCTTCGCGCTGGCACTGCTCGTCGTAGGCGCGATACAACTCCACCTGGCGGCGGGTAAATTCATCCTGCGCTTCCACTGCACCGGCGCGCAGGCCCTGGTCCTTGCAACTATTGAAGAACCAGCACATCTCGCGCGGTTTGAATTTTTCCTCATCGACGTTGAGTGACTTCAGCAGGCGCTTGACCGCCGATTGCTGGTCAGCTGAATCGAGGATCTGGAAGGTCTGCGGCAGGTTGGCGTCGCGATAATGCGCGCGCAACAGGCGATTGCACAAGCCATGAAAAGTGCCGATCCACATGCCGCGGGTATTGATCGGCATCATCGCCGACAGGCGCGCCAGCATTTCCTTGGCCGCTTTGTTGGTGAAGGTCACTGCCAGCACGCCGGCCGGACTGACCTGGCCGGTCTGGATCAGGTACGCGATGCGGGTGGTGAGCACGCGGGTCTTGCCGCTGCCCGCTCCCGCCAGCACCAGCGCGCTTTCCCGCGCCAGCGTGACAGCGCTCCGCTGTTCGGGATTGAGATTATCGAGCAGCCGCGGATGCGGCGTGCACAAAGGCGAAGGCGAAGACGTAGTCGGATGTGGCGCGCCGGGAGGTGAATTCGGCGGGAGGTGCGGAATGGGGGCGTTCATGCGGAGCCATCGACAATTAAGCTCGCATTATAGAGCGTCGTGTTGCGACGCAATGGCGCCAGGCGGCTGACGCGCTATTGCGCGATGCGCACTTCCTTGAAGCCGGAGCCGGCCTTCAATCTTGCTGCAAGCTGGCGGGCCGCGAGCTCTCCATTCATCCTGGCGATGGTCAGGGAGTTGTCGGCGGTGATTTCCACCGGATAACCATTGCTGCGCAGGTTTCGTGCCGCGAGCCGCGCTTCGTCGCGCGAGGTAAAGCCATCGATCACCACTTTCCAGTCGCCCTTGGTGGTCGCGCCTTTGCCAAACTCGATTTCGGTCTCCGCCGCGAGAGCGTCGAGTTGTGGCTGTGTCAGGAAAGTAAGCGGCGCCGGCGGCGCGCTGCGGGTCGACTGGAAGAACTGCAACGGTTGGTCAAGCCTGAGGGTCTTCTGGTCGTTGCCGGTGATTTCGATCTTGCCTTCGATGAGGCAAACGATATCCTTGTCTTCGCTGCCGCGGCCCCATACGTCAGTGCCACGGATGCCGACGGTGGCGTTCTGGCCAAGCTTGATGCGCACATCGCGCGGTGTACTCTTGGCGAGCTTGTCCGTGGTAAATCGAAACGCGCCGGTGAGCACGTTCAATGCCGCATCGAACACGCCGGCTTTCTGTTGCGCTTTTTCAATCACAAACCGCGCGTTTTCACCCAGCTTCACCAGGCTGCCCTCTTCGAGCTTCAGCAACAGGCGCGCGCCCGCGCCGGTACGGACCGTGTCGCCCGCCTCAAGCGCAAGGCCCGGATAAATCGGCACGCTCAAGCCGGCCCGGTCGAGCCATGCGGGTAACTGCACGCCGTCAACCTTGCCGACGGTCGCGGCCGCGGCGGGAGTCGCAGCCATGCCGAAACCGCCCGCCAGCCAGATGCACAGCGCACAAAATAGCTTGTTCATTTGATTCTCCAGGTGTCCGTTTCACTCAATTCACTCATACGCGAAATCGCGCCTGGCGGATGTCATCGCAGCGTCGGCGCCTGCGGGCAGCATTAACGTGCCCTGTATAATTAAAGATTACACAAATTCAGGCAAATTTCTCGCTTTTGCCGCGTGCCCCGCCCATGGATTCCCTGTATTACCCGAAGCAGATCGAGGCAGCCGCTCAGGCGGAATGGACCCGCACCGACGCCTACCGCGTCACCGAACATGCCCGCGACCGGCATGGCAATCCGAAGCCGAAGTTCTACGCCTGTTCCATGCTGCCCTACCCTTCAGGCAAGCTGCACATGGGCCATGTGCGCAATTACACCATCAACGACGTGATGCTGCGCTACTTGCGCATGAAGGGTTATAACGTCCTGATGCCAATGGGCTGGGACGCATTCGGTCTGCCCGCCGAGAACGCGGCGATGGCCAACAACCAATCGCCTGCCAAGTGGACCTACGCCAATATCGCCGACATGAAAGCGCAGATGCAGCCGCTTGGTCTCGCCTTCGATTGGTCGCGCGAGGTCACCACCTGCAAGCCCGACTATTACAAGTGGAACCAGTGGCTGTTCCTGAAGATGCTGGAAAAAGGCATCGCTTATCGCAAGACACAGGTGGTGAACTGGGACCCGGTAGATCAAACCGTCCTTGCCAATGAGCAGGTCATTGACGGGCGCGGATGGCGTTCCGGCGCGCCGGTCGAAAAACGCGAAATTCCCGGCTATTACCTCGCCATCACGCAATACGCCGAAGAATTGATCGATCATGTATCGCACAAACTGCCTGGCTGGCCGGAACGGGTGCGGGTCATGCAGGAGAACTGGATCGGCAAGTCGGTGGGCGTGCGTTTCGCGTTTCCGCACGCCATCAAGGATGCCGCGGGCAAGCTGGTACAGGACGGAAAGCTGTTTGTGTTCACCACGCGCGCCGATACCATCATGGGGGGTCACCTTCTGCGCGGTCGCGCCCGAGCATCCGCTGGCGCTGCACGCGGCGGCATCAAACCCGGCGGTCGCAAAATTCATCGCACAGGCGAAACTCGGTGGCACCACGGAAGCCGAGATCGCCTTGAAGGATAAGGA
>JANNGY010000186.1:0-17133 GCA_031404095.1 Betaproteobacteria bacterium
CTAGCCTGCATATTTCATGGGGTCGCGTTCGACGGGGTGAGGCGGGGGTTTCGCGGCGCATGCGCCGCGCCCGTCCGAACCGGAAACCGATGCAGCGGTTTCCGAGGGTCGATGGGCGAGCGATTTTTCGTTCGACTGACCACGGCATGGCGAGCCATGCCACGGGGAGAGAACGCTCATTTGGCAAACCCGGCGCCGGCCAACGACTGGACTCCTCGTGCCCGGTAGGGCACTCGGATTTGGCTGGCACACGGCAAGCCGCAGGGATTGCCGTGTGTCCGGCCAAATCTATCGAATGCGAAGGCCCGGTGTCGTACGAAGTACAAATTGGATTTCACAGAGTTGACCTTTGCCAAGAGTGAAAATGGTGACGAAAAAGGGCCGACCCATGAAATATGCAGGCTAGGCGGGAGGCAACCATTCAAGACCTGATGCCCGCTCGAGTTGCGCATGCCGGCGGGTTCAGCCAATAGGTTGGCAGTAAGAGCTCCCGCTCAATACGTCATGCAGGCCGCATTCAGCAGCCCCGCGGCAATCGATATTGCCCCCAGCACAAAGCCCGCCGCCTGTTTGCCCGCCGGAATATCCACCACGATTTTGGGAAACGAGATGCGCGCGATCACGAACACGATCAATTGCACCAGCAGGGCGAGGAAGCCCCAGATCACCATATCGACGGGATTCACGCTGAGTTTTACGACGTTGGCCAGCGGGATTACCATGCCGATCAGCGTCCCCGAGAAACTGAACGCGGCCGCCATGTTGTTCTCGCGGATCAGCTCGACTTCGCGATAGGGCGTGATGCGAAGGTAGATGGAAAAGAACACCGCCAGCAGTACCGCGGAGATGGCGAGATAAAGCAGAAAGTCGTCGAAGCCGCCGAAGGACTCCAGGATTTGATATTTGAGCATGGCAATGTCCTCTTGGTTGTCTTTCCGATATTCGCGAGAGCGAATTCGGGATTTCTCACCCTCTCCCGCATACGGGAGAGGGCCGGGGTGAGGGATTGAGCATTCTGACTTTAATCAGCGATGAAATGCTCAACAGTTCATCAAACGAAATAGTGCGGCAGGAAACGGCTGGTGTTCTTGGTGACCGGCGACTCGTCTTCGCGGATACCGACCCCCGCCGGTTCATCACCAATAATCCAGCTGCCGATCACCGTGTGACTGCCGTCGTAAATGGGCAGCGGATGATAGGCCTGGTAGATGAAGCCCTCCGCGCCATACTCGCCCGGAATGGAAATTTCGCCCTGGCCGGTGGTGATGGTCACGTTGGCGCCCTCGCGCGCCAGGATGGGTTTTTTCACGAAATCGGTGGCGAATTTCTGCGGCTCATAGTACGTCGCCAGCAGATTGGGGTGATCGGGATGCAACTCCCAGAGCACTGGCAGGATCGCCTTGTTCGACAACAACATCTTCCAGGGGGGCTCGATGGTGCGCATGCGGCTATCGAGCAGGTTGCGGCCGAAAGCCTCGCGCACCATCCACTCCCACGGGTAGAGCTTGAACAGCGTCTTGATTTCCCGGTTCTCGGTATCGGCAAAACACTTGGCCACCGCGTCCCAGCCGACGTCGCCGATGTCGATGTACTTCGCATCCACTCCACCTTGCATCGCCACGTCGCGCAGGTAGTCGAGGTTGCCGATATCCTCTTCGCTGTCGCCCACGCAGGAAAAATGCACGGTCTTGCCGGGCAATTCTTCGACGATTTCCTTCCAGCGCTCGATCAGTTTTTCATGCAGCGAATTGAATTGGTCGGCCTGTGGCCGGCGCGGTATCACCACTTCCTGCAGCCAGTACCATTGCGCGACGCTGGCCTCGATGAGCGAGGTCGGCGTGTCGGCGTTGTATTCCAGTAGTTTCGGTGCACCACGACCGTCCCAGGAAAAATCAAAGCGGCCGAACAGTGTGGCCTCGTCCTCATTCCACGAGCGCTCGATCAGCGGCACGAATTCGGGCGGGATGGCAAAGCGTTCGTAGTGTCCGCTGTCGATCACGTGCCCCGCGGCCTCGACGCACATCTCGTGCAACTCTGCCGTGGCCGCCTCCAGCGTATCGATCTCTGCCGAAGTGAATTCATAACAAGCTCGCTCGTCCCAGTAAATCCCGTCGATGGAATGAAAAGAAAAACCCAGCTCCTCCATCTTCTGGGGCCAGTCCGGTCGGGGAACCATGTCTTTTCTAATCATGATGTTGGTCGCGGGTTTTTCTTTCGGCGGACGCTAACTTGCGGAGCAAGTTAAGCCCGCAGGGCGGCGGAAGCCAAAAGAGCGTTGCCGCTCCATCTTCTGGGGCCAGTCGGGCCGGGGAACCATGTCTCAGGAAGCTGACGAGCGGCCGCTCGAACCGAAGCCGCCGCGGCTGGTGGTCGAAGAGCCAATCGAGCGGCTGCTGCTGCGTGACGACGATGAGCTCGATGATCCGCTGCGGTATGTGTAGGGGCGACCATAGTAATGTGTGGTCGCCGCGTTGCCGGTGGGCCGGTCGTAGGCCGGCTCGCAGTCCTGCGGTGTATTGCCCCAGTCGGCGAGGCAGGCTTCCTTGCTGGCGTAAACGTCCCGCCGCACTTCTTCCTGCGAGCAACCGGTCAGGCCGGTCGTGAGGGCGGTTGCGCCGATCAGCACCAGGGTCACGCGTGAACTGGATTTCCGAAGGCGTTTCAACATTTCCGGACTTTCGAAATGCGGGAAAGCGTTATCTTAGCCGATGCGGGACGTGGATCAAGCCCTCGGGCCGGGGACCTGATCGGTGCTTCCGAGGAGTTCCCGGAGGTATTCCGGCAGTGCGAACATCGCCAGATGCGCCGCGCCGTTGTAATACTGGCGATGGCCAATGGCGCGCCCGGCGAGTGCCGCGTCAATCATGCGAGCGTCAAGCGAACGCATGTCGAGTGCATCGGACGCAACGGCAAAGCCCCACTGCGCGCCATAAGCCGGGATATGCACGAAGTACGGCGCAACTTGCCGAAACACCGCGCGCAGGCCGGTGATGGTTTGCGCGACGCGATCGGCGTGCGCAAATGGCGAACCGAGATGCATCACCAGTGCGCCGTCCCCACGCAATGCGCGCCGGCAATCGGCGTAAAACGCTCGCGTGTACAGTGCCTCGGCCGCGCCAGCCGGGTCGGTGAGATCGAGGTAGACAAGATCCCATTTCTCCTTGGATTCGCGGACCACCGCCGCGCCGTCGCCGATGCGAATCTCGACGCGCGCATCGTCGAGCGCGCCATGGTGAACGGCATGAAAGTATTTTCGCGCGATGTCAATCACGCCGGCATCCAGTTCGGCCAGTACCACACGCTCCACGCTCGGGTGCTTGAGGATTTCCTCGGTCGAGCCGCCGTCGCCGCCGCCGACAATCAGCACGCGCTTCGGTGCCGGGTGGGCAATTGCCGCCGGATGGACCAGGTTCTCGTGATAAAAAAACTCGTCGCCCTCGCTGGTCATGTTGGCGCCGTCGATGCGCATCAGCTTGCCGAGGGCCGGTGTCTCGAATACCTCGATCAACTGATACGCCGTCTGCCGCGACTCGATCAAGGTGCCTTCGAAGTACGCGCCGGAGGCCTCATCGAGTCTCTCTTCGAGCCGCATGGCAATCAGGCGGCGATGGCGGTGATTGGCGCGTTTGCGCCATTTGCCGCCGAAAGTTCCTTGCCGCGCCAGATGCGCTCCACCACGATGTCGACCGGTTTCAAGGCCGCAATCATGAGCTGGTAAAGTTGTTCCGCTTTCAGGCTGTTGTCCGCCGTGACGTTGCAGACATAGACATCAAGCGACACTTCGCTGCGTTCGGGCCAGGTGTGGACCGCGAGGTGCGATTCGGCCAATACCACCGCGCCGGTGGCCCCGCCGGCCTGGACGGCGGTGGTGGCGTCTTCCGTCCCCTTGTGAAAGGCATCGAATTGATAGAAATGTTCACCCAGCACGGATAGTCCGGCGGCTTCGCAGGCTTGCAAGCAAAGCGCGCGTAACGCTTTGGCGGAAATCAGGAAATCGCCCGGGGGGCAATGGTAGAGATCCGCCACAATATGCAGGCCTTTCATGGCTCGACTCCCAGGTTTCGTCCGTTATCGAGCGCCATGCGGGGCGGAGAGGCATCCGCGCCCGTATCCGGCGCAATTTTTGTTTGCATTCCCCCGCAAAAGTGCACGGCGAGGCGAGTGCCTAAATTATAATCTCACAGTAAGTCCGTTCCGGTCGCTTCCCGCCCCTGCACCCTTTCGCCCTTGCCATCATTCCGCTTCCTCGCGCATTTTCCCCAACGGTCCAATCGCCCTCCCCCATGAACGCTGCCACCTCTAGCCCGACCCACACCGAACTCGCCAATGCGATCCGCGCCCTTGCCATGGACGCCGTACAGAAAGCCAACTCCGGCCACCCCGGCGCGCCGATGGGCATGGCCGATATCGCCGAGGTGCTGTGGCGCGATCACCTGAAGCACAATCCGAAGAATCCGCACTGGGCGGATCGCGACCGCTTTGTGATCTCCAACGGTCACGGCTCGATGCTGATCTATGCGTTGCTGCACCTGACCGGCTACGACCTGCCGATGGACGAAATCCGCAATTTCCGCCAGCTCCATTCGAAAACGCCCGGCCATCCTGAAGTCGGCGTGACACCGGGTATCGAGACCACCACCGGCCCTCTCGGCCAGGGGCTCGCCAATGCGGTCGGCATGGCGATTGCCGAGCGCGAATTGCGCTACACCTTCAATCGCAAGGGCTTTTGCCTGGTCGATCATCACACCTATGTATTCCTTGGCGATGGCTGCATGATGGAGGGCATTTCGCACGAGGTATGTTCATTGGCCGGGACGCTGGGCCTGGGCAAACTGATCGCGTTCTACGACGACAACGGCATTTCCATCGACGGCAAGGTCGAAGGCTGGTTCCGCGACAACACGCCGATGCGGTTCGCGGCATATGGCTGGCATGTGATCCCGAATGTCGACGGACACAACCGCGATGAAGTCGATGCGGCCATCAAGGAGGCGAAATCCGTTCACGACAAGCCGACCATGATCTGTTGCAAGACCGTCATCGGCAAAGGCTCGCCCAACATGGCCGGTACCGACAAGGTTCACGGCGCGGCACTGGGCGAGAAAGAAGTGGCGGCCACACGCCTCGCCATCGGCTGGCCGTACCCGCCGTTCGAGATTCCGCGCGAGATTTACGATGCCTGGGATTGCACCCACAAAGGCGCGGGCCTGGAAGCAGAATGGCATTCGACCTTCGCCGCCTACAAGAAACAGTTTCCCGAACTCGCGGCCGAATTCAAGCGCCGCATGGCCGGGGAATTGCCGTCCGATTTTGCTTCGGTCGCAGGCGCGCTGATGGCGAAAGTCAACGACAAGGCCGAAACCGTCGCCACCCGCAAGGCTTCGCAGATCGCCATCGAAGGCCTCGCGCCGACGCTGCCGGAATTCATCGGCGGCTCGGCTGACCTGACCGGCTCCAATCTCACCAACTGGAGCGGCACCATCGCGTTAACGCCGATTTCCGGCGGCAACTACATCAATTACGGCGTGCGCGAGTTCGGCATGACCGCGATCGCCAATGGCATCGCCCTGCACGGCGGCTTCATTCCCTATACCGGCACCTTCCTCACCTTCAGCGATTATTCGCGCAACGCGCTGCGCATGGCGGCGCTGATGAAGATCCGCAATGTCGCGGTGTTCACCCACGATTCGATCGGTCTCGGCGAAGATGGCCCGACCCATCAATCGGTCGAGCAAGTCGCCTCGCTGCGGCTGATTCCGAACATGGACGTGTGGCGCCCCTGCGATACCGTCGAAGCGGTCCATGCCTGGCGGCATGCCCTCGAACGCAAGGATGGCCCGACCGCGCTCATCTTTTCGCGGCAGAATTCGGCATTCCAGAAACGCGATGACGCGACCGTTGCCAATGTGGCGCGCGGCGGATACGTGCTGTCAAAGGAAGGTGGCGCTTTGAAGGCCGTGTTGATCGCGACCGGCACCGAGGTATCGCTGGCCATGGAGGCGCAGAAGCAGTTGTCCGGTGACGGCATTCACGTGCGCGTGGTGTCGATGCCCTCGACGTTCGTCTTTGACAAGCAGGACGCCGCGTATCAAGCCGAGGTGCTGCCCAAGGGAACACCGCGAGTGGCGATCGAAGCCGGCGTGACCGACTACTGGCGCAAGTACGTCGGACTGGAGGGCGCGGTGATCGGTATCGACACGTTTGGCGAGTCCGCGCCGGCGGGAGTGTTGTACAAGCATTTCGGCATCACGGCCGAGGCCGTCGTTGCGGCCATGAAGGTTCTGTAAGGCCGGCAGCAGCGGTTCGACCCATCCACATGCACCCATTGCGGGCAAGCGTTGGTTGGTCCACTATCAACGGCGTCAGTCTTCCCGGAAACCCTTCATGAATCAAACGCTGCACCTGATGAAATCGCGCGGCTTTCCACACATTCGTCGCAAGGTGCTGGAGACGCTGCAGGTCAATCTCGGCTATAAGTGCAACCAGGCGTGCTTCCATTGCCACGTCAATGCCAGCCCGGATCGCAAGGAAATGATGTCGCAAGAGATGGTCAGCGAAGTGATCGATTTCATGCGCGCGGCACGCGTCGGCACGCTCGACCTCACCGGCGGTGCGCCCGAACTGAATCCGCATTTTCGTGAAATGGTGCAGGCGGCGCGGGCGATGGGCGTGCGCGTCATCGACCGCTGCAACCTCACCATCCTTGAAGAACCGGGATTCGAGGATTTGGCGGCGTTTCTCGCCTCGCAACAGGTGGAAGTCAGCGCCTCGCTGCCGTGCTATTCGCAGGAAAACGTCGACAAGCAGCGTGGCGAGGGCGTGTTCGACAAATCGATTGCCGCGCTGAAGAAACTCAACGCGCTGGGCTACGGCAAATCCGGCAGCGGCCTGATCCTGAATCTCGTCTTCAATCCGCAGGGCCCGAATCTGCCGCCCGCGCAGGAAGCGCTGGAGGCTGATTACCATCGCCTGCTGCATGAAAACTTGGGCATCGTCTTCAATCACCTGTTCACCATCACCAACATGCCGATCCAGCGATTCGGCTCGACGCTGATTTCCAAAGGGCAGTTCGAGCCTTACATGGACTTGCTGGTGGCGTCGTTCCAGGCGCATAACCTCGACAGCGTGATGTGCCGCTCGCTGCTTTCGGTCGACTACCTCGGCTATGTGTACGACTGCGACTTCAACCAGATGCTTGGACTGCCGCTGACCCATGGCGGGCGGCTGAAAACACATTTGCGCGATTTGATGGCAGTGGATCTGCTGGGTAACCCGATTGTGGTGAAAGATCACTGCTACGGCTGTACTGCTGGGCAGGGGTCGTCGTGCGGTGGTGCGCTGGAGGCGGATGACATCAGGCCGGCGCTGGCAGCCGCGGAGTGAGTTCGCTGGATGGGTTGCGCGGAATGCTACCCTTCCTACATTGGTGGCCGTGATGGAATGGGAACTTCTATTAACCTCAAAAGTTCGTCATTCCAGCGTAGGCTGGAATCCAGTCCATCGTATTTTCAAACACTTGGGCGGACTGGGTCCCAGCCTGCGCTGGGACGACGGGGTTTTTAGAAGTTCCCGAATGGCAAGGTCAAGCACTGGTGCGGCGTTTCAGCCATTTGTGGCTTGAGAGCCGCGCCAGTGCTAGAGTTTAGGCGAGGAAGAAAAGCCTACATGGTTGTCAAATGACCCCCAACAGATCACTGTCATTCCCGCCTGCGCGGGAATGACAGTGTTTCACCTGTTCCTCCCCATGACTCCCGGCCGATCCTGCCCGCTCCACTATCGCTACCCGCCCTCGGCCTTTGAACGCGCCGCGGACATACACGCCGAAACGATTTATGTCATCGGCGGCCTCTACGGTAACGTGCCCGCGTTGAATGCGATTCTCGAACTCGCCGCCACCGAACCGGTGAAACCAACGCTGATTTTCAACGGCGACTTCAACTGGTTCAACGTCGACGCGGATTCCTTTGCGACCATCAACCACGAAGTGCTGAAGCATGTCGCGTTGCGCGGAAACGTCGAGACCGAACTGGCGGCCGGTGCCGACGCCGCCGGCTGCGGATGTGCCTATCCCGATTACGTCGACGATGCGGATGTGGAACGCTCCAACCGGATCATGCGCCGCCTGCGCGGCACGGCGAGCGCTCTGCCGGCGCTGACGCTTGCGCTATCCACGCTGCCCATGAACACCATCGCGGAGGTCGGCGGACAGCGCATCGGCATTGTCCATGGCGACGCCGAATCGCTCGCCGGCTGGCGATTCGCGCACGATTCGTTGCATGCACCGTATAACGTCGCCTGGTTGCAGCAGGTTTGCCGGCAAGCGAAGCTCGCCGGCTTTGCCTCCAGCCATACCTGCCTGCCGACGTTCAGGCGATTCGGCAGCGGACCGAACCGGCATTTCGTCATCAACAACGGTGCCGCCGGCATGCCGAATTTCTCACATACACAGTACGGACTCATTTCGCGACTGTCGATTCATCCGGTGTGCGAGGGTCATGCGCAATATGGCGAAGCGATCGGCGGCGTGCATGTCGATGCGCTGCCGGTACACTACGACGCGGAACAGTTTCAGCAGGCGTTCCTCGCCAACTGGCCCGAGGGCTCGCCCGCGCATCACTCTTATTTCAATCGCCTCCTTCTTGGCCCGGCCTACGCCGCCGCACACGCCCTCGGCCTGATTCGCGCGCCTTCCGTCTGCGCGTGACCGGCGCGCCCGCCCTGCTTGCTGCCATCGCAGGCTGGGTATACCTTAGGCGTTCGCCCCTTCTCTCAATCAGGAAACCGGCATGCCCCGCAAATCGGCTTCACCCCGCGCACGAAATCCTGCCGCCACCGCCAAGCCCGGGCGAAAGACCATCAATCTCGCGTTGCAGGGCGGTGGGGCGCATGGCGCGTTCGCCTGGGGCGTGCTGGATTGCCTGCTGGAAGACGGGCGCCTGGTTTTCGACGGCATTTCCGGCACCAGCGCCGGCTCGATGAATGCGGTGGTCATGGCCTACGGCCTGCATATCGGCGATGCGGCCGGCGCGCGGCGCGCGCTGGAGAATTTCTGGAAAGCCGTGTCCGATGCCGGTCAGCGATATTCCCTGGTAAGGGCGTGGCCTTGGGAACGACACATGGGGCACTGGAATAATGACAACAATCTGTCATTCCAGATGTTCAAAGCCATGACCAATACCTTTTCTCCTTACCAACTGAATCCGACGAACTTCAATCCGCTGCGCGACCTGCTGGCCGAGCAAGTGGATTTCGCCGAACTGAACACGTGCAAAAAAACCAAGTTATTTCTGTCGGCGACCAACGTGCGCACCGGCAACGTGCGTGTGTTCGGCACCAGGGAAGTCACCGTCGATGCCGTGATGGCCTCGGCCTGCCTGCCGTTCATGTATCAGGCGGTGGAGATTGACGGCGAGAGTTACTGGGATGGCGGATACATGGGTAACCCCGCGCTGTTTCCCCTGTTCTACGAGACCGATACCCGCGACGTGCTGATAGTGCATATCAACCCCATCGTGCGCGAGAGCACCCCGACCACGCCACACGAAATCGACGACCGGGTCAACGAGATCAGTTTCAATGCCTCGCTGATCAAGGAATTGCGCGCCGTCGCCTTCGTGCAGAAATTGCTCGATGAGGGGTGGCTGAAGGAGCAGTACCGCGACCAGATGAAGTACGTGCTGATCCATTCCTTGCGCGCCGATGAGGCGCTGGCCGACTTGTCGTCGGCGAGCAAGCTTTGCACGGAATGGGGATTCCTGACGGCACTGCGGGACCGAGGACGGGCAATGGCGAAACAATGGCTTGACCGGCACTACGCCGATATCGGCATTCGCCAGACGGTCGATCTGCGCGGCGAATTCCTCACCAGCGGAAGTGAGATGAAGGCGCAGCGCAACGACGCCCCTTCCACCATCAGCAAACGCAGGCGCGCATCCAGGTAGTCGCTCGCCGCGTATCCGCCATATCCCAGGGAGCAACATGAACAAGAGCAAAGTCTTCGTTGTCACACTCGTCATCGCGCTGATCGCCGCGTTTTTCCTGTTCGATCTCGGCCGCTACTTCAGCCTCGATTATTTCAAGAGCCAGCAGGCGGCGATCGACAGCTATTACCACGCGCACGCGTTCGAGACGATCGCCGCCTTCCTCGCCATCTACATCACCGCCATCGCTGTCTCGATCCCCGGCGCCACCGTGCTGACGCTGGCCGCCGGCGCCATCTTCGGCCTGGTCAACGGCACCATCATCGTTTCATTCGCTTCCAGCATTGGCGCCACGCTGGCGTTCCTGGCGTCGCGCTTTGTCCTGCGCGACACGGTGCAGAAAAAATTCGGCGACAAACTGAAGCCGATCAACGACGGCGTGGCGAAAGAGGGCGGCTTTTACCTGTTCACGCTGCGGCTGGTGCCGGCATTTCCGTTCTTTCTCATCAACCTGGTGATGGGCCTCACCACCATGAAGACCTGGACGTTCTACTGGGTCTCGCAACTGGGCATGCTGCTCGGCACCATCGTCTATGTGAATGCCGGCACCGAGCTGGCCAAGATCACGTCACTCAAGGGCATCCTCTCGCCGGGCCTGATCGGCGCCTTCGTGCTGCTGGGCATCTTCCCGCTCATCGCCAAGAAAATCATCGATGGCATCAAGGCCCGCAAGGTCTATGCCAAATGGCCGAAGCCCGCGCATTTCGACCGCAATGTGGTGGTCATCGGCGGCGGCTCGGCAGGGCTAGTTACCAGCTATATCGCCGCGGCGGTAAAGGCGAAAGTGACACTGGTCGAGCGCCACCAGATGGGCGGCGACTGTCTCAACACCGGTTGCGTCCCGTCGAAAGCGCTGATCCGTTCGGCCAAGTTGCTGAACCACATTTCACGCGCCAAAGAGTTCGGTATTTCGTCGGCGACTGCCCAGTGGGACTTCGCCGAGGTGATGGAACGCGTGCAAAAAATCATCGCCGATATCGAGCCGCACGATTCTGTCGCGCGCTATTCCAGTCTCGGCGTGGATTGCGTGAAGGGCACCGCAAAAATACTCTCGCCGTGGGAAGTGGAAATCACCAGCGAAGATGGCAGCAAGCGGACGCTCACCACCCAGAACATTGTCATTGCCGCCGGTGCGCGCCCGTTCGTGCCGCCAATTCCTGGGCTCGCCGAGGCCAAGCCGCTGACCTCGGACAACATCTGGGCCATCCGCAAGCTGCCGAAGCGCCTGGTGGTGCTGGGCGGCGGGCCGATCGGCTCCGAACTGACGCAATGTTTCGCCCGCTTCGGCTCGCAGGTGACGCAGGTCGAAATGCTGCCGCGCATCATGATCCGCGAAGACGTTGAGGTCTCGGCGATGGTGAAGGCGAAATTCGAGGCGGAGGGCGTGAATGTCCTGGTCAATCACAAGGCCAAACAAGTGGTGGTCGAGAACGGCGAGAAATATCTGGTCGTGGAAAATGAAGGCGTCGAAAAACGCATCGCCTTTGATGAAATCCTTTGCGCCGTTGGGCGAATGGCCAATACCAAAGGCTACGGCCTGGAGGAGCTGGGGCATTCCCGCGCAGAAGGTCGTCGAGGTGAACGACTACCTCGAAACGATTTACCCGAACATCTTCGCTTGCGGTGACGTGGCGGGGCCGTATCAGTTCACCCACACCGCGGCACATATGGCCTGGTATTGCGCGGTCAATGCCCTGTTCGGCAAATTCAAGAAGTTCAAGGTCGATTATTCGGTCATCCCGTGGGCGACCTTCACCGACCCGGAAGTGGCGCGCGTCGGCATCAATGAACAGGAAGCGAAGGAAAAGAACATCGCGCATGACGTGCACGTGTATGGAATCGACGACCTCGATCGCGCCATTGCCGACGGCGAGGCGCACGGCTTCGTCAAGGTGATCACGCCGAGGGGCTCCGACAAGATCCTCGGCGCCACCATCGTCGGGGAGCACGCCGGTGATTTGCTGGTGGAGTTCGTGGCGGCGATGAAGCATGGGTTCGGACTGGAAGGCATTCTTGGTACCATTCACACCTACCCGACGCTGGGTGAGGCCAACAAGTTTGCGGCGGGCGTGTACAAACGCTCGACGGCGACGGTCGGCAAGTTGGCGGTGGGCAAGGCGCTTAACGACTGGACGCGCGGAGAAGGCAGTTTCGGTGGTCTCCTCGGCAAGATCATTTCGCTTGGAGTGGCGCCGGACAACACGCCGGCCTACCCGGTGGAAGCGAAAGAGGCCACGCATCACTAGACTCCGTCGTTTTCGCGCATGGTGAAGGCATGCCTTCACCCCAGCGGCTTTCGTCGAACGGAAGATAACGACACTGGGTCCCCGCCTGCGCGGGGACGACGGACCATTGAGGTAATCGCATCATGAAGAAACTCGTCCTTGCCACCGCGACGATGCTGTTCGCAACGATTGTCTCGGCACAATCCTTCGACCACTCGCACGCCGCTTTCACCACACTGCTGAAAAAGCACGTGGTCGTCGTCGATGGCGGCAAGTCTTCAAAAGTCAAATACGCCGAGCTGAAAAAGGACCAGCCGCAACTGAAGGCCTACCTCGAGTCACTTTCAAAGGTCACCGAAGTCGAATTCAATACCTGGTCCAAACCGCAGCAAATGGCTTTCCTCATCAATGCCTACAACGGCTATACGCTGGAACTGATCCTGCAGAATCACCCGGTGAAATCGATCAAGGACATCGGTGGCGTGTTCGACAATCGCTGGAAGCGCAAATTCTTCAAGCTGCTGGGACAGGATTCGTATCTCGACAAGGTCGAACACGAAACCCTGCGCAAGCCAGGTGTCTACAACGAAGTGCGCGTGCACTATGCGGTGAACTGCGCCTCCATCGGCTGCCCGCCATTACGCGAGGAAGCCTTCACCGCCGACCGGCTCGGCGCGCAACTGGAGGAGCAGGCGATACGTTTTCTGTCGGATCGATCGCGCAATCGATACGCGAATGGCAAGCTCGAAGTGTCGATGATTTTCAACTGGTTCAAGGAAGACTGGGACAGGGTTTTCACCGGCTTCGATGGCAAGACGCCAGCGATCAAATCGCGCGAGGACTATTTCGCACGCTATGCCAAACAACTGGCTGATGCGCCGGCGGATCAGCAGAAAATTGCCGACGGCAAAGCGCCGATTTCTCACCTGGATTACGACTGGAACCTGAACGGCGCCAATTGACCAGCGCCGGGAATTCGTCGATGCATCTCTCGATCGTCATCCCCGCGCTGAATGAGGCGTCCGGCATCGTCGCCGCGTTGGCGCCGCTGCAGACCCTGCGCACCAATGGCGCGGAAGTGGTCCTCGTCGACGGCGGCAGCATTGATGCGACCCGGGAATTGGCCAACCCCCTGGTCGATCGCGTGATCGACAGCGCGCCCGGTCGGGCCGTGCAGATGAATGCCGGCGCGGCGGCGGCAACCGGTGAGGCGCTACTGTTCCTGCACGCCGATTCGCTGTTGCCCGAGGGCGCGGACCGATTGATTTTCGACGCGTTGAACGAAATGGGATCAGTCTGGGGCCGGTTCGATGTGGCGATCATCGGTCATCACTTCATGTACTCCGTCATCGCCTGGTTCATGAATCATCGCTCGAGGCTGACCGGTATCGCCACCGGCGACCAGGGGATTTTCATGACCCGTGTCGTGTTTGAACAAAGTGGTGGCTTCCCGGTTCAACCGTTGATGGAGGATATCGAGCTCTGCGCGCGACTGAGGAAAATTGCGCCGCCCGCCTGCCTGCGGGAAAAAATAGTGACCTCCGCGCGGCGCTGGGACAGGAACGGCCTGTGGCGAACGATCCTGCTGATGTGGCGCCTGCGTCTGCGATACTGGATGGGCGCCTCCCCAACCGAGTTACATCGTGCTTACTACGGAAAATAACGCCTGCCTCGTGATCTATGCCAAGGCTCCGGTCCCGGGCCAGGTAAAGACCCGCCTCGCGCCCGCGCTGGATGGCGAGACCGCGGCGCTGCTGCACACGGCGCTGGTCGAGCGCGCGCTCAATACCGCGCAGCAGAGTGGCGTCTCCCGCGTGGAGTTATGCTGCGCGCCGGATGCAAACCACAGTTTTTTCCAGGCCTGCGCCGACGACTTCGACGTGATGCTGAGCGAACAGGGAGAAGGCCACCTGGGTGAGCGCATGCTGCGTACCCTCGAGCGCGCGCTGGCTTCGCATGACGCGGCAATCATCATCGGCGCAGATTGCCCGGCGCTGACCGCGAGACATGTCGGCGAGGCAAGCCGCGCGTTGGCCGGCCACGATGTGGTTCTCACCCCGGCAGAGGACGGCGGCTATGTATTGATCGGTGCACGCCGCGCCGATGCGGGCATGTTCGATGCCATCGATTGGGGATCGGCCAGCGTGCTGGTTCAGCAACGGCAAGCGCTTGAGCGGCTGGGTTTCAGCTGGCATGAGATGCCGACGCTTTGGGATGTCGATCGGCCGGAGGACTTGCCGCGCCTGCGGGCGCTGAAACCGCCGCTCGAATTCCATTGGCCCGCATGAAAACCGGCATGGCCCTGCTGATGACGCTGTCGACGCCGATCCTCGCGGCGGCTGCCGGGCCGCCGCCATTTTCTGCTTTGATGCCGGGGCAAGCGCTGCCGAATTCGTTTCGCATCATCACCTTGCCGAAGATTGCCCACAACACATTTTCGCTGGTCGCCGATGAGGGAAAGACCGTCTTGCGGGTCGATTCCCGCAACAGCGCCGGCAGCCTGGGGATTCCGCTTGTCTCCTCGCGTGCCGTCGGTGCGAGCCTGCTGGAATGGCGCTGGAAAGTGAGCCGCATCCTTGAAAAAGCGGACATGGAAAGCAAGCTGGGGGACGATTTTCCGGCGCGGGTGTACGTCTTTTTCGACGTGCCGCTGGCGTCCCTGTCATTCATGGAACGCAGCAAGATTCGCATCGCCCGCATGGTGGCGGGAGACGATGTGCCAACAGCCTCCCTGTGCTATGTCTGGGACAACAAGCATCGCATCGGGCATGCGGCATGGAGCGCCTATACCGCTCGGGTGCGAATGATCGTTTTGCAAAGCGGCCCGGCGAGCATCGGTCAGTGGATGACCGAATCGCGCGATGTGGCCGCGGATTTTCGCGAGGCGTTTGGAATTGATGCGCCTGCCGTCACCGGCGTCGCCGTCGGCAACGATACCGACAACACCGACAATCAGGTCACCACCTGGTACGGCGACATCTTGTTCCGAAAATGAAAAAACTCGTGCTGCTCGGTGGCGGCCACGCCCATGTGCATGTGCTGAAATCACTTGCCGAGGCGCCGTTCCCGGACGTCGAGGTAACGCTGGTTTCACCCTACGCGCGGCAGGTCTATTCCGGCATGCTGCCTGGCTGGGTCGCCGGGCACTACGCGATCGACCAATGCGCGATTCCCCTGGCGCCGCTGTGCCGCGCGGCTCGCGCGAGTTTTATCGAAAGCGCCGGCAGGCACGTTGATTTCGAGCGGCGCGTGGTGCAGTGCGTGGACGGCGCCGAGCCCGCCTTCGATGCGCTGTCGATCGACACCGGTCCGATGGCCAATACCGCCGCCATTCCGGGCGCCGGCGGACACGCGATTCCGGTCAGGCCGATCGAATCATTCATCGAGGCCTACTCGATGCTCGCAGGCGAGATCGCCGCGCGCGACGCCGCCGGACGATCGACTGACATCGTGTTTGTCGGCGCCGGCGCGGCCGGCATCGAACTCGCCTTGTCGATGCAACATGCGTTTCGCGATCGCAAGGTGAAGTTCGCTTTGATCTCGGCCGCCAATACGCTGCCGGGCAGCGTCGGCCCGCGGCTCGCACGCATCCTCGCACAGCGCGGATTTCGCCTGTACGCCGGCAAAGCCGCCGGCCGCATCGAACGCGGGCGGGTACACCTGCAATCCGGCGAAATCATCAATGCCGACCAGGTCATCGTCTCCACCGGGGCGGTCGCCGCCGAATGGCCGCGCGCGTCCGGCTTGCGTACCGATGACGCCGGATTCATCCTCGTCAACGAATATCTGCAGTCGCTGTCTCATCCCGACGTTTTCGCTGCCGGTGATTGCGCGACGATGCAGCAACATGCGCGACCCAAATCGGGCGTGTACGCGGTGCGGGCGGGGCCACCCCTGGCAGAGAATTTGCGGCGGACCCTGCGGGGTGAGGCGTTGCTGCCTTACGTGCCGCAGGAGCGGTCGCTGTATCTGATCAGTACCGGCGACCGGTATGCGATCGGGTCGTGGGGAAATGTTGCGTGGGAGGGGAAGTGGGTGTGGCAATGGAAAGACCGGATCGATCGGGCGTTCATGGGGAAGTACTCATTGCCGGAATTGTAATTGTCGAAAGTGAAACACAAGCACTGGTGCGGTTCGTGGCGGTGTTTTGGTCTGCGAGGCGCGACAGTGCTGGGGGTTCAGCAATGCCTCCTTCACTCAGGCCAAACCCAGCGCCTTCCCCTGCTCCGCAATCAACTCCGCTATCCCCTTCCGCGCCAACTCCACCAGCAAATCCATGTCCGCCCTTGAAAACGGCACGCCCTCCGCCGTTCCCTGAATTTCCACAAACTTTCCCGCCCCCGTCATCACCACGTTCATATCCGTCTCGCAAGTGGAATCTTCCACGTAGTCCAAATCCAGGACAGGACCATCGGAACCAATTCCCACCGACACCGCCGCGATCGAATCGATGATCGGACTCTCCTTGATCAAGCCCTTCTGCAACAGCACGCTGACTGCGTCGTGCAACGCAACGTAGGCGCCGGTGATCGATGCGCAACGGGAGCCGCCATCGGCCTGCAGCACATCGCAGTCGATGGTGACTTGGCGTTCGCCGAGCTTTTTCAGGTCGACCACGCAGCGCAGCGAGCGGCCGATCAGACGCTGGATTTCCTGGGTGCGGCCTGATTGCTTGCCGCGCGCGGCTTCGCGGTCGGAGCGGGTGTGGGTAGAACGCGGCAGCATGCCGTATTCTGCGGTGACCCAGCCTTCGCCGCTGCCTTTCTTGTGCGGCGGCACGCGTTCCTCGATGCTGGCGGTGCACAGCACCTTGGTGTCGCCCATTGCAATCAGCACCGAGCCTTCGGCGTGCTTGGCCCGACGGTGGCGGCTTTCTGGGTGATAAGCGCCGTGCACGCGCCAAGGCGAGCAGAGGCCGCTGCCGCTTC
>JANNGY010000187.1:0-11533 GCA_031404095.1 Betaproteobacteria bacterium
GCGTCAGGCCGACGATCAGCACCAGCCCCAGCGAGAGATTGAATGCGGTCAACAGCAGGTAACGGGGAATGCTGCCGTCGAGGAAATACAACGAGACCAGCGGCACCGCGTGGCGCGCGAGGTCGTAAGTGAGTTTCTTGAAATTGATCACGGGCGGTTCGTCTCGACTGGATGGCTTGATGTAAGTTGACGCAAATTAGTCTACGTCAGTCTGTGATTTCGACGGCTGCGAGAAAAAATGGGGATATCTCAATTGATCGGCAGGCACAAATTATCGCGACGGTTTCAAGCAGGGTACGTCATTCCCGCGAAGGCAGGGATCCCTGTTCACTCAGGAACACTTGGATTCCCGCTTTCGCGGGAATGACTGTAGAAGTTGAATTTTGTCTTCAATATTCCCTAATGCTGTGTTGCAGATTTACGAGTGCCAGGGGACGATTGTTTCCATCCGCAAGGAAAAGTATGATGGCCGGTCTGCCGCTTGCTCCTAAATCGCGCAAGGAGAGATGATGCGAACCCTGCCCCCGCAATTCCTTATGCCGCTGCTCGCGGCCTGCCTGCTGCACGCCAGCGTCGGTATTGCAGGTGAACTGACTGCCACTGAGCAGAAAATTGTCGCGGCCGTCAAGGAGCGCTCCGCCGCCGCGCTGCAGTTCCTTGAAAGCACCGTCAACGTCAACAGCGGCACGATGAATTTCGCCGGCGTGCGCGAAGTGGGCAAGATGTTCCGCGCCGAACTTGACCAGCTTGGATTCACCACCCGCTGGGCGGAAATGCCGCCGGAGATGCAGCGCGCCGGCAACCTCATCGCCACACGCGAAGGCAAGCAAGGCAAGCGCGTGCTGCTGATCGGCCACCTCGATACCGTGTTTGAAAAGGACAGTCCGGTACAACTATGGGATCGCCGCGGCGACCGCGTGCGGGGCCAAGGCGTATCCGATATGAAGGGCGGCAACGTCGTCGCCATCGAGGCGCTGCGTGCGCTGCATCGCGCCGGTGTACTCGACAACACCACCATTGCGGTGGTCTTCAGCGGCGACGAGGAGCGGGTCGGTGCGCCAATCGAGATCGCGCGTGGCGACCTGATCAGTCTCGCCAAACGCAGCGATGTCGCGCTCGCCTTCGAAGCCGTGGCGATTGACCGGAACGGCAATGAGACCGCCACCATCGGCCGTCGCGCTTCATCGGGGTGGCAATTGAAGGTCACCGGCAAACAGGGACATTCGTCCGGTGTGTTCAGCAAGACCTCCGGAGATGGCGCGATCTACGAGGCAGCGCGCATCCTGAACGCTTTCCGTGAACAACTCATCGAACCCGACCTGACCTTCAACGCGGGCATCATCCTCGGCGGCACCGAGGTCACTTTCGATGATCTCCACTCCACCGGAACCGCGTTCGGCAAGAGCAACGTGATCGCCAATACAGCGAGGGTAAAAGGCGACCTGCGATACCTGACCTATGCACAACGCGATCGCGCCCACACGCGCATGCGTGACATCGTCGCCGCCAACCTGCCGCACACCAGCGCCACGATTACTTTTGCCGAGTCGTATCCGCCCATGTCCCCCACTGCCGGCAACCAGCACCTGCTGGAACTGTATTCGCAAGTGAGCAGCGACGCCGGGCTGGGCCCAATCAAGGCAGTCCCGCCGGGCCAGCGCGGTGCGGGCGACGTGCAATTCGTCGCACCCATGGTCGACAGCCTCGATGGCATCGGCGCCGTCGGCGTCGGCGCCCACTCTCCCGAAGAAGATCTGGAACTCGCTTCGATTGAACGCAGCGCGATTCGTGCGGCGCTGCTTATCTATCGGCTTTCGCGATGATCGATTTTGGGGATGAGCATGTCACCCAAGTTCAATCGGGTCCGAGCCGCCATTGGTTCCCGTATGAATTGTCTGTCGCCCCGGCGAACAACATGGGTGTCAACGTGCTTAGGGAAACTCTGACACCAAAGATTTTCCCCGTTAGAACCCAATACCTCAAGAGGCCTTCGAAATTTTCGACAGCACGCTGCCGGCAACGGCAACATCGGGAGTCTCAGCCGCAAGATCGCCCAACGCGACAATGCCAACAAGGTGCTTGTTGGCATTTAGTACCGGCAGACGCCGGATTTTTTTGTCACTCATGAGTTTTGCCGCATCGGCGACAGTGTCGTCTTCAAAGGCGGTGACGATACCCTTGGTCATGATCTCGCTTACCTCGGTGTCGGAATCCCGGCCTTTTGCCACGGCGCGAATGGCAATGTCGCGATCCGAGATCGCGCCGATCATGCGGCCATGTGATTCCACCGGCAGCATGCCGAAATTGCCTTTTTCCATTTGTTTGGCGGCTTCCTCGATGGTTTTGTCCGGGCTCGTGACCTTCACGTTGCGGCTCATCAAATCCTTGACCTTCTGCATAAGTCGTTCCTTTTTTCATTCGTCAGTTAAACGGAGAGAGCCTGGCAGACGGTGCAGTCGCTGGTAAGCGGGGTTTTCCAGATCTTGTCCGGGCGCGCCGTCGTGCCTGACGTACATGCCGTACCGTGCCGCGCCAGCTTGATTCACTCGACTGTGGTTCCGCCATGAACCGGCAGACTTTTCGCGCGACGTTAATATCCCTTGGCTGAATGGCGGTCCGTGCCGGGCGAGTTTGCGGCGACAACCGTTGGCGTGACCGTGTTCTGCGCGTAACCCTTGACAACGCCGGAAACAGTCGCGCCGTCGAAATTTCGTGATTCCTCGTCCAGATATCCGGAAACGATAAACATGGCCGCGACCAGCAAGGCGGCGACCCAAGTCCAGCCGGGGCTCAACGACTCTTCATCCTCGCACCTCTCGGCCAGGCGCATGTCGAAGCGGGGGGCATGGTTCGAGACGCGCTGCCCGGGGGTGATGTATTCGTTTCCAAGGTACATGGTGGTCCTCGTTGGTTTTGGGTGGCAGCGTGATGTATGCCGTGCAGCCTTCAGTGTCGAGCAATTGCAAAGCAAGATGAGACGCCTGAATTCTCGACCCGGAAACGCCCGGGGCTTGTAGGTGAAAGTCGCAAGTTACCGTCGGAGAACGGTGCAAATTCGTCAATTCCGGCACCATTGCCGCCGGCACTGGAAGCAGGCCAGCCGTGCCGGACAAGTCATACCCGTGCTCGCGTTTGCCGATCCCGGGCACGCAGGCTCAGCCGCCCGCGCCACCCGGCCGCGGGCTTTTGCGTCAAACTCCCCTGCCATCCAACTCAACCCTCCTTTGTAGCGCAATGCTGATCAATTTCTTTCTCATTCCGATCGTCTTCCTGGTTTTGGCCGTGATCCTGTATGTCAAGCGCAAACGCCGGGGCGTGATGCTGGCCATGGTCTTCTTTGCGCTCGCCATCGCCGCGGGTTTGTGGGCGATCATGCAGTCGCGATCCTCGACGGCGGGAATCGGCGTGATCTTTCTGCCGATGGTGGCGGTGCTGCCGGGATTCCTGGCGTGGGCGTTTCGAAACCTGCAGGATTCCCGAAAACTGGTTCTTCGCATGCTGGGATGGAGTTGCCTGGCCGGTGCGTGCGCGGTGATTGTGGCGATGGTGTACGAGGGCGGAAAGACGATCTTGCTCAACCAGGCGCGCGATGCCCAGCAAGCGGCTCGAACACAGCGCATCGACGAGAATCGGCAAGCGATCGCCGCGCTGTTGCGGGAAAATCCGGGCCGCGAAGCCGCGGTCCTCGCCCGGTTGATCCAGGAAAAGAGCAATGACGATGAATTCATGCTGCCGGCGCTGGCCAGCGAATTCGTGCCCGCCGACACGCTGGATCGCTTCGCGCGCAACGATGATTTCGGCGTGACGCTGACCGTGCTGCGCAATGCCAATTGTGGCGCCGGGACACTCGCCCGAATCTACCGGACGCATACTTATCCCACCTATTTCCATCAGGCGCTGGCGGCGCACCCGAATACGCCGGTCGACATCCTGCGCGAACTGTTCAACAAGCCGCGCGACATCTCCGGACTGGACATCTGGTTCGGCAAGAACCCGTCGATGCCGGCGGACCTCCTGCTCGAACTTTCCAATACGCAGGACATCAATGTGATCCAGAGCCTGCTGCAAAACCCGCGCCTCGATTGCATGATGCTCGGCCGGATCGGAGGCGGCATCAAGCGATCAGCGCGGCCCGACGACAGCTACAGCAACGACAGGCTTGAGGAGCTCAAGCGGACAATGTGCGCGAGCAAGTGAACGGGGGCAGCGTGAATTGTTTTGGGAAACAAAGGACAACGAGCTGCTGCGCATCAAGCAAAAAGCAACCGGAAATCAGCCCCTGTGCGCCGTCGTCGCCGCTTGCGAATGACAAACATCAGCATCCACGCGCCTTCGCGAGCACAAATGGCCTGCAATCCGCTCCAGTGCTTGTGTCTCATCGCAAGAAAGACAAGAAAACGTCCGAATTGGTGTGTATTGGTGTGTATACTCCCTGAATGTCCAGCGACGAAATCATCAAGCGTTTGAAAGCCGCCGGCTGGCGCAAGATTCACCAGAAAGGCAGCCACACTCAATTCAAGCATGCGAAAAAACCGGGAAAGTTCACCGTACCGCATCCGAAGAAGGACCTGCCGATGGGCACGGCCAAAGCCATTCTCAAACAGGCAGGAATTCCATCATGAAGCTTTACCCCGTCGTCATTCACAAGGACGAGAAATCTGCATACGGTGTGACCGTTCCCGATTTGCCGGGTTGTTTTTCGGCGGGCGCCACGTTGGACGAAGCATTGCGCAACGTGCAGGAAGCCGTCGAGGTGCATCTTCACGGCGAAGACATCGCACCCGAGCCATCGGACCTGGATCGCTGGAAAGCAGATCCCGATTACCGCAATGCCTATGCCGTCGCCCTGGCGCCGGTGGATCTTTCATTCATGAACGATGCCACGGTGCGGGTGAATATCACGGCACGAAAAAGTGAACTCGCCATCGTCGATCGCGCGGCCAAGCGGGCACACATGGACCGGTCGGCATATCTGGTGGTGTCGGCGATTGAGCGGGCGAAGAGTGCGGTCGACAAGTCCGCAACACCGGGAATGCCGGAGGATACGGTTTCCGCCAAGCGAGCGAAGCGGAATGTGGCGCCGGGACGGAAGGCGGCGGCGGACAAGTAACGAGCCACAGAGAGCGCAAGGATGACGAGCCGCTGCGCGCAATTGTCCGGTGTTGGGGCGAAATCACTTCTTTGCCTGTCATTCGGATTACGATATAGTAAGGAAGTTTATTAATTGAAAGGACGTAAAATGTCCACGGCAACATTGACCAGCAAGGGACAATTGACCATACCGCGCGATGTCCGGCAGCGGTTGGGGCTCGATTTCGGCGACAAGGTGGAGTTTGTTGAAATTGAACAGGGCGTGTTCGCGATCAAACCGGTCATTAATGACATTCGTTCGCTGAAAGGTCTGTTGAAGAAGCCCGCCAAACCGGTCAGCGTGGAAGATATGAATGCCGCCATACGCGCGCGGGCAGCGCGTCGATGATCGGTGTCGATACCAATGTCCTGATCCGCTATATCGCCCAGGATGATGCGGCGCAATCGCGCCGCGCTACCAAATTCATCGAGAATGAATGCAGTGTGGAGTCGCCGGGTTATGTCGGCCTGGTCGTGCTGGTTGAAGTAGTCTGGGTCAGTGAGAGCGCTTATGGCGCGGCTCGTGGCGAGGTGGCAGATATCCTGCGCCGACTGTTGGGCATCAAGCAATTGGTCATACAAAACGCCGAAACGGTTTGGCAGGCACTGCGTCTATTCGAATCAAGCAAGGCGGATTTTGCCGACTGCCTCGTGATCCGCACGGCAGAGGTCGATGGATGCGAACGCATCATGACTTTTGACAAGCAGGCGGCGAAAGCGGGGATGGCGTTACTCGCCTAGATTGGGGAGCGTGGCAGGAACGCCACAGATTTCGTCGTCCCAGCCAGCGAAGGGGTGAAGCAGGGATTTCGACGCGCATGTGCGGAGCCTGCTGAACGGCTACCCGATGCAGCGGGGAGCGCGCCCTGCAAGGGAAGAGGGGGTTTCGTGATGCATTGCATCACGCCCGATGAACCGGGTGGCCATGCATGGCCAGCCGTAGGAGCGGACCCAGTCCGTCCAAGGTTTTAGAAATACGATGGACTGGATTCCAGCTCCCACCGACGGAAGTCCCTGTGGGACGCTGGAATGACGAACTTGAAGCTACACACACATATGTTAGAAATTTCAGAATGCAAACAGAAACCAGAAATCAGCCCCTGCGCGCCGTCATCGCCGCCGTCCACCTGCCTACTGTTACCGACAGCGAATTCCAGTCGTCGTTGACCGAGCTGCGCGAACTGGCGAAGACGCTGGGCTATCAGGTCGTCGGCACCTTCATCCAGAATCGCGACCGGTTCGACTCAGCGGCGTACCTGGGCTCCGGAAAGCGGCATGAAATTCGCCAGTTTGTCGAGGGCGAGGATATCTGCGATGAAAGCGACGACGCGCATGATGAAGATCATTCGCATGATGCCGAAACGCTGCACGGCGCACCGGACGGTGCGGTGAAAGGCAAGGCAGCACGCGGAGGCGCCGCGAAAGCCAAAGCCGCTGCGGGACAAGCAACAGGCGCAGAGGCAGACCCCGATACCCGCCGCGCCGACGTCATCCTCGTCGACCACGAAATCTCGCCTTCGCAGGCGCGCAATCTCGAGATCGAAGTCGGCTGCGAGGTGATGGATCGCACCATGGTCATCCTGGAAATATTCCACCGTCACGCCAGTTCGCGCGCGGCGCGCGCGCAGGTCGAGATCGCCCGGCTGGGCTACATGGCGCCGCGCCTTCGCGAGGCCGCGAAACAGGCCGGGCCGCAAGGCCGGCAACGCAGCGGCACCGGTGGCCGCGGCGCCGGCGAGACGCAGCTCGCGCTGGATAAACAGAAGATTCGCAATCGCATCGCCGAGCTGGAAATCGAACTCGCGGCGATGGACGTGGAGCGTGCAACCCAGCGTGCGCGGCGACAGGCCGGGCAGGCGGGACAGAGCCTCGCGCGCGTGGCGCTGGTCGGCTACACCAACGCCGGCAAGTCCACCCTGATGCGCGCCCTCACCGGCAGCGAGGTGCTGGTGGCCAACAAACTCTTTGCCACGCTCGATACCACCGTGCGAGCGCTCTATCCCGAAACCGTACCGCGCGTGCTGATCAGCGACACGGTCGGCTTCATCAAGAATCTGCCGCACGATCTGGTGGCGTCGTTCAAATCCACTCTGGAAGAAGCCGCCGAATCCTCGCTGCTGTTGCACGTCATCGACGCGAGCGATCCCGGCTTTGAACGGCAGCTCGCGGTGACGGACAAGGTACTGGATGAAGTTGGCGCCGGCGCGGTGCCGCGGATACGCGTGTTCAACAAGATCGATATGGTCGGTGATGCGGCCGCGCAGGCGGAGCGCGAAACCGCATTGCGGGCGCAGTATCCGGATTGCGTGGTGATGAGCGCGAAACGCGAGGCCGATGTCGCGAGAATGCACGCCGCGATCCGCGCGTTTTTTCAAAAGGGACTCATTGAGGCAGAGCTGTTCCTGCCGTGGTCGGAACAACAGATGCGCGGGAAGATTTTTGCCACTTGCGAAGTGCTGGACGAGCGCGCCGACAATGATGGGGCGTATTTACGCGTACGCGGCGAAGCGGGCGCGGTCGAGGGTTTGCGCGAACAGCTCGGAGCGAAGGCGATATCAGGGTAACGGATGGGTCCTTTCTCCATGATCGCTGAAAGCCCAATGTCGCGTGTGACTTGTCCATGTTGATTTGCATCCTCTTGTACGTTTTGGCGGCATTGCTCATGGGTGCGCATTTTTTGCGCGCCGGCAATATGGTGATGGTGGCGATTTGTGTCGCCGTGCCTCTCGCTTTTCTTTACCGGCGCAGTTTGAGCCTTGTCCTGCTGCAAATCCTTGCCTATGGCGCGGCGGCCACCTGGCTATACACAGCCTGGCAGCTTGTCCAGGTGCGACAGTCCTTCGGGCAAAAATGGGCGCTTGCCGCGACAATACTCGGCGCGGTGGCGCTTTACAACTTGCTGGCAGGCCTGCTGCTCAACTCGCGCGCGATGCGCGTGCACTATGGGAAATGACTGGCTGCCGGCACCTCAGTCATGCTCGACGGCGCGGCCCGCATCACGGTTTTGTCGCGCTTGATGCTCTTGCGGCTTCGGCGGCTTTTCCGGAAGCCGTGGCGAAGGGCGCCGCCCGTCAATGATGTGCAGAATGCCCAGAATGGGGTGGTGGAGCAGCATGCGCGGTCCCGCCCAGCGCATGACTGCCCTCACCTGTTCGCGCATGTCCGCGCTGTAGCAATGGACCAGGCAATTGGTGCAGGTCGGCTTGGCATCACCGAAGACGCAGCGCTCCAGCCTGCGGCTCGCGTACTCACGCAGTTCGTTGCAGCTTGCGCACAGCGGTGCGCGCGGCTCATGCCGATGGGCGCGGCAGTACATGCGCAGCATGGCTTCGATTGTTTTCAGCTCGCGCGCGCGGCGCACGAAGCGCTTGTCGGTGGTGAATTCGATTATCGACTTGGGCATGGAAGGTTGCGGTTGATCCGCGTGTCTGGGTGTCCACCAAAGCAAGCAGGAACCGTCTGAGACTCTTGTCGCCCGATTATGCCTGCAACACCCCAATGATTCGCGAACTGGATGGCGGGAGAGCCGCAATACTCAACTTGCCTCAGCGCGGGCGAAACAGGTATCGCCGCGCTCCGTTCGTCCAGCACTGCATCCTGCGGGGGCCGCACGCCCCCTTATGCGCTGATCAGCTTCAGGTTTAACAGCCTTTCAGCCAGCCACACCAGCGCCACCAGCATCGTCAGCAGTGAACCGCCGACGAACACGCCTTTCTTGTAAAGCACGGAATGCCGCATTGCGTATGCCAGCGGCAGGAATATCGCCACGATCCCCAGCTGGCCGACCTCGACGCCGAGGTTGAACCCGAGCAGAGAAAGCACCAGCGCATCCTTGGGCAAGCCGAGCTCGGTCAACACGCTGGCAAAACCGAAACCGTGAATCAGGCCGAAGCTGAATGCCACCAGCCAGCGCCGCCGCTCCACCACTGGCCACAGGTTGTTGGCTGCCGCCAGCACCACCGAGGCGGCGATGGCGGATTCGACGAGGCGCGACGGCAGCTCGATGATCTGCAGCGCCGCAAGTGACAGCGTGATCGAATGCGCGACGGTAAAGGCGGTCACGACCCACAGCACCTCCAACAGCGCGGCGCGGAAAGAGTTCACCCCCGTCCAGTGTCGCCATTCATGCACCAGCACCGCGGGCAGCAGCAGCGCCAGCAGGAACAGGATGTGATCGAAGCCGATCCAGATGTGCCACGTGCCCTCCACCAAGTATTGGCCAAACTGCGCCAGCCGCGACGTCTCGCCAGCATGCACCGTCAGCACACCGCTATCCGGCCCCAGCACCGAGGTGTGCGACACCCCATCCAGTTCCAGCCGCAGCAGTCCGCGATGCAGTTGGTCGATGTCGAACAGCAGGCGATAGTTCAACGCCAGCGCCTGCGTGCGGGACGGGCAGGTGCCGGTGAAGCGCAGCACTGCATAGGCGCCGTCGGTGTGGTTGTCCACCAGATGCTCCACTACCTGCAACGTGCAGCCACCGCCGCGTTCCAGCGTCAGCCGCCCCAATGCCCAGGCGGCGATGTCGGCATGGCGCACACTGACCTCGCCCCAGGTGATGTCGCCGTCGCCATCGGCATCGTGGCCGATGGCGAAGTCGATGTCCCGGAGGGCGATGTCCCACTGGCCGGTCACTTCCTGGCCCATCACTTGCAGCACCAGGTAGCTATCACTGGCCTTGTGCGCCAGCGCTGGCGCGGAAGCCAATGCGCAGAGCGAAATCAGGAAATGCCACAGTATCCGCCTCATGGTCTGGCCTCCGGCTTGCCGGATTGCGGCGTCGCCACACCGGGCTGCCCTTGCACCGAGGCCGCGCCGAGCTGCCGCAGTTGCGCATCTTCAAATCCGCTCGATTGCAGCCAGTCGCGCACCGGTTGGGCGGCGGTGGCATCCTTCGCCGCAATCGCTGCCTCCAGCAACACGCGGGCATCGCGTGGTTCGCGCTGCACCTGGTAGTTGGCGGCAGCCACCGCGAGTGCGGCGGCGGCGTTGCCCGCCAGGTGCAATTGATAGCGCGCCTCCTCGGCCCGGTGCGTGGTATCGCCGCGGACTTTGGCCGCGGCGAACCGGTCGGACAGCGCCTGCACATGTGCCTTGGCGGCAGGCAGCTTGAGCGCGGTTTCGGCAATTGCGAGGCGCAGCAACAATCCATCCGACGCTTCCCAACTGGCCAGCCACTTCACCACTTCGGCGGGGCGTTTCTGGTCCAGCAGGAAATCACTCCAGGCAGCCAGCAGGTAGCCGTCGTCGATCCCCAGCGCCAGCGCGGCGCGGTAATGTTTTTCAGCTTTTTCCGGCTGTCCGCGCCAGGACGCCACCTCGCCCAGGCGCGTGAGCAACCACAGCCGGTTGCCGGCGTCCTGAGTCTCGTCCAGCGCACGCTGCAACGCGGCAGAACCCGCTTCCATCTGGCCGCTATAGGCCCGCGTCAGCCCGAGGCAGCCGCCGTAAAGTGTGGCGCGGCCCAACGCCAGCAAGGCATCGCATTCGGCCCTTGCCGCTGCGTACTTGGCTTGGACCAGGTAGATGGCGCCGCGCCAGGCGTGCGCTGAGGCAAACTGCGGGTCAGCCTTGAGTGCCGCCGCGAAGTCGGCTAGCGCCCCCTCGAAGTCATGCCGGTATTGCCGTAACTGCCCTCGCACCGCCAGCACCGCCGGGGACGGGCTTTGCGCAAACGGCGCCATGACAGCATCGGCATAGCCGATATAGCGCGGATCGCCACGCGCAATCGCCAGGTCGTAATAGCGCGCGGCCAGTTGGGTTGCCGGCAACGGGTCGGCCGGGACCTCTTTGGCCGCCCGGGTTACGGCCGCCCGTAAGCCCGCCAGTTCGCGCGCGGTCGCATCGCCGGGCCGTATCGGCAGGCGCTCCAGAACTTCGGCAGGATTGGCCGGCAAGCGCGGGGCGGCCAGCAGGTGCGCAGGCACCAGAAAGGCGCCGAAACAGGTAAAACTCGCCAAAACCTTCAAAAATGTCGTCATAACCTTTAAATACATGGGTTTAACAGCGTGACATGCCAGGATTTTTGCAATAAACTCCGCCTCACGTTCTCCTATGAACGCATAGATCCACTCACTAACCACAACCCGCGAGTCTATACATGAAAAAACTATTCTCAATTTTGATTGCCGCCACTTTTGCTGCTTCTTCCGTGGGCGCTTTCGCAGCGGCACACGGCGGCGCCATGAGCGACGCAGACAAAGCCAAGAAAATGGAAGCCTGCAAGAAGATGGATGCAAAAACAGCCGATGACAAAATGAAGGCTGAGTGCAAGAAGATGATGGAAGAGAAGAAGCCGGAAGAAAAGAAAGCCGCAGAACCCGCCAAGAAGTAAGCACACGTCGTGTGTTGATTCGTTTCAACACCACGCTTCAAGAATCGGGCCGCGTGCCCGATTTTTTTT
>JANNGY010000188.1:0-2316 GCA_031404095.1 Betaproteobacteria bacterium
GCGGCGCAGCGTCACGCTCGGACTGCGTGAAGAGCAGGCCGGATTGGTGGAAATAAAAAGCGGACTCGAACCCGGTGTCCAGGTGGTCAGCGCGCGCATGGTGGGGCTCAAGCCCGGCGCCAGCGCGGTGGTGAAAAACCCGGCGGCCGCGCCTGCGCCGGCGGCTGTCGTCAAAGCCAGTTAGGAACATCATCATGTGGATCACTAAAACCAGCATCAACCAGCCGGTCTTCGCCACCATGGTCATGGTGGCGCTCCTTGTTCTCGGCATCTTTTCGTACAACCGGCTGCCGGTTGAACAAATGCCGAACGTCAGCAACCCCTTTGTTTTCGTGTCAGTCAATTATCCGGGCGCCTCGCCGGAACAGGTTGAGAACGACCTCATCAAACCGATTGAAAACGTCCTCAACACCGTCAATGGCGTCAAGAAAATTTATGCCACGACGCGCGAAGGCGTGGGTTTCCTTCAGGCCGAATTCCGCTTGAGTACCGACATGGCCGCCGCGACCCAGGAAGTGCGCGACAAAGTCGCGCAGATCAAACCCGGCTTCCCGCGCGAGGCCAAGGACCCGCTGGTCAGCCGCGCCGACTGGCAGGACCAGCAACCCGTGGTGAATCTTGCGGTGGTATCGGAAAAGCACAATCCGCGTGAACTGTCCACCATCACCGATCAAATCATCGTCAAGCGCCTGCAGAGTGCGCCTGGCGTCGGCGCGGTCAACGTCAGCGGCAGCGTGGTGCGGCAGGTGCTGATATACCTGAAGCCCGCGCAGATGCAGTCCTACGGCGTCGGGGTCGATCAGGTGATCGGCGCCATCCAGGCCCAGAACCAGGACTTCCCGTCCGGCTCGATTACCAGCGGCGCCAGCGAACAACTGGTGCGGGTCGAGGGCAAGATCAAGGATCCCAAGGCCTTCGGAAAAATCATCGTCACCCGCCAGGGAAGCGCGCCGGTATTCCTGCACCAGGTCGCGGATGTCATCGATGGCGAACAGGAAGAAACCTCGATCGCGCGCATCAATGGCAAGCGATCGATCGGCGTCAACGTGTTCAAGGTCCAGGACGCCAATATCGTCGAGACCGGCGAAGGGATCCGCGCCGCAGTTGCGGAACTGCAAAAGCGCCTGCCCGAAGGTGTGGAAATCAAGACGATTTATGCGACCTCCGACGGCATCAAGAGCTCGCTGGACAATGTGAAGGCAACGATACTGGAAGGCGCCGCGCTGACGGTGCTGATTGTCTTCCTGTTTCTGCACTCATGGCGCAGCACCATCATCACCGGCCTCACCTTGCCGATTGCGGTCATTTCGACCTTCATCGCGCTGTATGCCTTTGGCTTCACGCTCAATTTCCTCACCCTGATGGCATTGAGCCTTTGCATCGGACTGCTGATCGACGACGCCATCGTGGTGCGCGAGAATATCGTTCGTCACCTCGGCATGGGCAAGAGCCATTTTCAGGCCGCCAATGAAGGTACCGAGGAAATCGGCCTAGCGGTGATGGCCACCACGTTCGCCATCATTGCGGTATTCATCCCGATCGCGTTCATGAGCGGCATCATCGGCCGGTACTTTCTGCAGTTCGGCATCACCGTTGCGGTCGCCGTACTGGTCTCGCTGTTTGTGAGCTTCACGCTGGACCCGATGCTGTCATCGATCTGGCGCGACCCGCCCGGCGATCGCTTCAAGCGCGTTCCCTGGCTGGGACGGATGATGGACGGCATCGAACACCTGGTGATGAAGGCACACGAAATTTATGGCGTCATGCTGAAATGGTCGCTGTCGCATCGCATCAAGGTGCTGGTTATTGCGCTGGTTACTTTCATCGCCAGCTTTTTCATCGTGCCGCTGGTCGGCACCGAATTCATCCCGGAAAACGATGAAGGGTTCATTTCCCTGCGGCTCAACACACCGATCGGTTCCAGCCTGGAATATACCGATGCCAAGACACGCCAGGTGGAGGAAGCGCTCAAGGTGTTTCCCGAAATCGCGATTGCCGACACCAACGTCGGTACCGACGACGGCAAGAATTATTCGCGCATCAACCTGAAGCTGACCGAACGCAAGGAAACCTATCGACGCTCGCAAAAAGAGATCGAAAAGGCAATTCGCGCCAAGCTCGCCACCATTGCCGGCATCGAGCTTTCGGTCGGCTGGAACAAACCAATCTTCCTTTCGATACTCGGGCCAGACGCCGAGAAATTGACCGAGTTGTCACAAGGCGTGATGCGCGAAGTGGCGAAAATCAAAGGCATTACCGATCTTGAAAGCAGTGAGCGCGGCGCCAATCCCACCGTCGCCATTCGCGTCAACAATG
>JANNGY010000189.1:0-25196 GCA_031404095.1 Betaproteobacteria bacterium
GCCGGGCGTGCCGAGTTCCTGACCGTAATAAAGGATCGGCGTGCCTTTGAGAAACATCATCAATGTGGCAGCGGTGCGCAGCCGTTCGGCGCTCATCCCGGCGTCAGAGGCAAGGCGGCATGCTGTCGGGCGTCAATATCGACGCCACCGTCAAACTGGCCAAGGAACTCACCGTTCCGGTCATTGCCAGCGGTGGCCTCAATAGTCTGGACGATGTAAAGAAGCTCCTGGCGGTCCAGGACGAGGGAATCATGGGCGTCATCACCGGGCGGGCAATTTATGAGGGGACGCTGGATTTCAGAAAAGCAGTTGCCCTCGCCGCGAAAGCGGACGCCTGAGGTGCCGGTCATTTTCTAAAGCTCCAGCACCGGTGGGCGTCTCCAGCCGATTTTCGCTGGAAAGCCGCACCAGTGGCTGAGCTTGGCAAGCGGGAACTTCTATAAACCCTGTCATTCCCGCGCCGACCAACGGAAGTCCCGATGGGACACGGAAATGACAAGTTTTAGAGATCTTTAGAAGTCCCCAACTCATTACGACTCAATCATGCTCGCCAAGAGAATCATCCCCTGCCTCGACGTCAATGCCGGCCGCGTCGTCAAAGGCGTCAACTTCGTCAACCTGCGCGATGCCGGCGACCCGGTCGAAGTCGCGCGACGCTATAACGAGGAAGGGGCCGACGAGATCACGTTTCTCGATATTACCGCCAGCTCGGATCAGCGCGGCTTGATACTCGATATCATCGAACGCGTTGCCGATCAGGTGTTCATCCCACTCACCGTGGGCGGAGGTATACGCGTCGTGGACGACGTGCGCCGCCTGATGAATGCGGGCGCCGACAAGATCAGCATCAATACGTCAGCGGTGGCCGACCCGGGTCTGGTAAAGGCAGCAGCGGATCGATTCGGCTCACAAGCGATTGTCGTGGCAATCGACGCGCGCATGCGCAAGGGCGGCGATGGCTGGGAGGTGTTCACCCATGGCGGCCGCACCCCGACCGGTCTCGATGCCGTGCAGTGGGCGCAGCAGGTCACCGAATTGGGAGCCGGGGAAATCCTCTTGACGAGCATGGATCGGGACGGCACAAAATCCGGATTTGACCTGGCGCTGACACGGCGCGTGGCCGAATCCGTGAGCGTGCCGGTGATTGCCTCCGGCGGCGTGGGAACACTTGATCATCTTGCCGAGGGCGTGATCGATGGCAAGGCCGATGCGGTGCTGGCGGCGAGCATTTTCCATTTCGGCGAATTCACCATTGGTCAGGCCAAACGGCATTTGGCGGCGCGCGGCATTGAGATGAGGTTGTGATGGGCGAGACAATCAGGTTTTTGGAGCAGGTCAAATGGAATGAAAAGGGGCTGGTGGCCGCGATTGCGCAGGACGTCGCATCCCTGGAAGTGCTGATGTTGGCATGGATGAATCGCGAATCGTTGCAACTCACGCTGGACACCGGCGACGCGCACTACTGGTCGCGTTCGCGTCAAGCGCTGTGGAAAAAGGGGGAAACGTCGGGGCACATTCAGCATGTGAAGGAACTGCGCCTGGATTGCGACGGCGATGCGCTGCTGCTGAAGGTTGAGCAGGTTGGTGGCATTGCCTGTCACACCGGGCGGCGGCGCTGTTTCTACCAGCGGCTCGAAGGCGACCACTGGACGGTCAACTTCGATCAAGAGCCCGTGCTAACATCGCCCGGCAAGTTCACGTTATAGAAAACCGATGTCCGAGCGCTCCCAACAAGGCGAAATCCTGTTCCGTCTGGAATCACTGCTCCACGAGCGCAAACACGCGGCGCCGGGGTCCTCCTATGTGGCATCGCTTTATGCAAAGGGATTGGATGCGGTTTTAAAGAAGGTCGGTGAGGAAGCGACAGAAGTCATCCTGGCCGCGAAAGGTGACGATGTCTCGCACCTTACCCGCGAAGCAGCGGACCTGCTGTTTCATACCCTGGTCATGCTGGCGGCAAAGGATGTCGCACTTGCCGATGTGCTGGCGGAACTGGAGCGGCGCGAGGGAACATCGGGACTTGAAGAAAAGAAACTCCGGGGAACCCCATGACAACCAACGACACCATTTTCGGGAAGATCATTCGGGGAGAAATCCCCAGCAGGAAAGTCTAC
This sequence comes from Betaproteobacteria bacterium, assembly GCA_031404095.1. Lineage (GTDB taxonomy): Bacteria > Pseudomonadota > Gammaproteobacteria > Burkholderiales > Usitatibacteraceae > UKL13-2. The sequence goes on from JANNGY010000189.1 coordinate 2,115, forward strand.
GAAGACGACGACGTGCTCGCCTTTCACGATATCCAGCCGGTCGCGGAAGTTCATTTCCTGATCATCCCGAAGAAATTCATTCCGTCACTCGCCGACGCCCAGCCCGGCGATTCGGCGTTGTTGGGAAAGATGCTGTCACTGGTGCCCGTTCTCGCCAGGCAGGAAGGGCTTTCTGACGGCTTTCGAACGACGGTCAACACCGGTCAGTTGGGGCGTCAGGACGTGTATCATTTGCACATACATGTTTTTGGCAACAAGCCGGGCGGTAGGCCACTCAATGTGATGCTCGGCAAATGACCATTGATGTCAGGTCCGCGCCGGTTGCGAACGGCCAGGATGCACCTTCCTGCCGGTACCCGGCGTGCGGCAAGCCGACGCAGCGCGGCGATTAGCGAATTCAAGGAGATCACCATGGGTAGTTTCAGTATTTGGCACTGGCTCGTCGTACTCGTCATTGTGTTGTTGATTTTTGGTACCAAGAAGCTGCGAAATATCGGTAGCGACCTGGGTGGTGCCGTCAAGGGGTTCAAGGACGGAATGAAAAACGAGGGCGAGGGCGACAACGCGAAAAAACCCGAACAGGTTTCAGGCTCCACGTTCGAAGGCGAAGTCAAGGATAAGCAGAAGAGCTAGAAGCCGGTGACGGGAGACGGGCTACAGGTGACGATCGAACACCGGCCGTGCCGGTCACCTATTTCCGGTCCCGCGGCAATCGGCACACCCGATCCGTTGCACCTTATCCGCCACACCATAAGCGTCGTCGCGAATTTCCCACCGCCCTATGTTTGACATTGCGTTCTCTGAACTCGTCATCATCGGTGTGGTTGCGCTCGTTGTGCTGGGCCCCGAGCGCCTGCCGAAGGTCGCGCGCACCGCGGGCCATCTGTTCGGCCGCTTGCAGCGCTACGTCTCGACCGTCAAGGCTGACCTGAATCGTGAGATGGAATTTTCCGAGCTCTCCAAGGTGAAGCAGGAAGTACAGGAGGCGGCGCGTGCCTTTGAGCAAAGCGCACAGCAGCATGCGCAATCGGTTGAGGCCGAGGCACGCGAGGTGAGCGTGGCGCTGGAGCATCCGCTGCCGCCCGAGCCCGCCTCGGCCGCTTCCACCGTACAAACCGCTATGCTTGCCGCGCAAGAGCATGGACTGGCTGACGATGTCGGCGCACCCGCTGTGTCGATTGCACCCGCCGCAACCCAAAACACCGTGCCGGCGCGTACTGCCGCCGAGTCCGCAGTTGCTGGGATAAAGCAAGGGACGCTGGATTTCGGTATTGAACCGGTGCGCGGGTCACGCGGATGACCGAAACAGCAACGGACACCTTTGTTTCTCACCTGATCGAACTGCGCGATCGACTGATACGTGTGCTGGTCATTTTCGCCGTGCTGTTCTTTGCATCCTTTTTTTGGCCTACCTGGCCTGTGCTTTATTCACTGTTTGCACAGCCGTTGATGGCGGCCCTTCCTGCGGGCGGTCAAATGATATCCACGGACGTGGTGGGCGTGTTCCTGGTGCCGATGAAGATTGCGGCGCTTTCTTCATTTCTTGTCATGCTGCCGTATGCGCTGTACCAGGCTTGGGCATTTGTCGCGCCCGGCTTGTACCAGCACGAGAAGAAATTCGTCGTGCCACTGGTATTTTCGTCGACCCTGCTGTTCTTCGCCGGCATGTCGTTCGCTTATTTCCTGATCTTTCCGATGGTATTCAAGTTCATGGCCTCCTTTGCGCCCCTGGGTGTGGCGTGGATGACCGACATCGAAAAGTATTTCGGTTTTGCGCTGTCCATGTTCGTCGTGTTTGGCATCACCTTCGAGACACCGGTGGTGGTCGTTCTCCTGGTGAAAATGCGGCTCATTTCCATCGGCAAGCTGAAGGAAATCCGTCCGTACGTCTTCGTCGGGGCTTTCATCGCCGGTGCGATCTTTACGCCGCCGGACGTGCTTTCGCAGTTTGCACTGGCGGTACCGCTTTACGTACTCTACGAGACGGGCATCCTGTGCGCGCAAATGCTGGTCAAGCAGGCGGAAGCCGAGGCGGAGTCTCCGCAACAGTAAGCAGGAAACCCTTGCGCCTGCCTGCACATTTCATGGGGTCGCGTTCGACGGAGTGAGGCGGGGTTTCGCGGCGCATGCGCCGCGCCCGTCCGAACCGGAAACCGATGCAGCGGTTACCGAGGGACGATGGGCGAGCGGTTTTTCGTTCGACTGACCACGACATGGCGAAACATGCCATGGGAAGAGAACGCTCATTTGGCAAACCCGGCGCCGGCCAGCGGCTGGACTTCTCGTGCCTGGTCGGGTACTCGGATTTGGCTGGCGCGCGGCAAGCCGCAGTGCTTGCCTTGTGTCCGGCCAAATCTATCGAAGGCGAAGGCACTGGACAGTACGAAGTACGATTTTGATTTCACAAGGTTGACCCATTCCAAGAGTGAGAATAGTGAAGAAAAGGGGCCGACCCATGAAATATGCAGGCTAGTTCCTGATACGCGGTGGGCGCGGGCGCTTCGCAATATTCACCGCCAGCTCGATATCCTTCTGCCTGCGTGTGACGGTGAATTTCGCTGTTTCTCCGGGTTTGAGGCCGGCAATGAACGCCATGGCCGCCACGCTGTCCTGGATCGAATTTCCCTGAATCCGGCTAATGACGTCACCTACCTTCATGCCGGCTTTGTCGGCCGGCCCGCCCCGTGTTACCTGGGCCACCAATGCACCACGCGCGGCCGTGAGTTTCAGTGTTTCGGCCAGTTCGGGAGTGATATCCTGCGGCGCAATGCCGATAAATCCGCGCGTCACCGAGCCTTCAGCGATGATCTGCTCCATCACATCCTTTGCCATGGAAATCGGGATCGCAAAGCCGATCCCCAGTGAGCCGCCGGTACGAGAGTAGATGACACTGTTGACGCCGATCAGATTGCCATTGACGTCAACCAGTGCGCCGCCGGAATTGCCGGGATTGATGGCAGCATCGGTCTGGATGAAGTTCTCGTAACGATTGATGCCCAGGCGGTTGCGCCCCAGTCCGCTGATGATTCCCATGGTCACGGTCTGTCCGACGCCGAACGGGTCACCGATCGCCAACACGACATCGCCGACTTGCGCCTTGTCGGATTGACCAAGCGTGATGGGAATGAGCCCCTTGCCTTCCACCCGCAGAACCGCGAGATCGGTTTCCGGGTCGGTACCAACCACCTTTGCCGGTATGACGCGACCGTCTGCGAAGGCGAGCTGGATTTCACTGGAGCCACTCACCACGTGGTCGTTGGTCAACACATAGCTGCCGCGCTCGTCGGCATTGATAATGACGCCAGAACCGAGACTTCCCTGCATCTCGGTTGAATCGTCCGGCTCTTCCGTCTGCCCCAGGAATCGCCTTAAGAGCGGGTCATTCACCAGCGGATGCCGTTGTGCGCGAACCTCGCGCGACGATGAAATATTGACAACCGACTGCATGGCGCGCTTGGCGGCCTCGGCGTAACTTGCGCGCATGGTTGGCGCATTGCCAATCGGCACCAGGCTGCCGGTCGGTGACCCGGTCTCGCGGATTTCCACCACATTGCGACGCCACGGGTTCCAGTCCGGGCGGATCAGCGTGATGACAAACACCACCGCGAGGGTGATAGCCACAAATTCGGCAAATATTAGCCAGAGACGTCGCATAGTAAGGAAATTGATGACCGGACGGTTAGTATGGGGGGCAACAGAACCTAATTCAAGAATTGAAAAGGGCAACGGCACTGCCGTTGCCCTTCCGAGGAATCATTGCGCGTAAGCGCCTACTTCTTCATTGCATCCCGTATTTCACGCAACAGCAATATATCTTCGGGCGTCGCGGCCGGCGCTGGCGGGGGTGTTTCATTTCTGAGACGATTAATCTGCTTGACCATGAGGAAAATGATGAATGCCAGAATGGCGAAATTGAGCGCAATGGTGATGAAATTGCCATAGGCGAACACTGGCACGCCCGCTTTCTTTACCGCATCCAGCGTCATGGTCGTCCCCGGGGGAATGTCCTTCAGCGCGACGAACAAGTCGGTGAAATTCAGATTGCCGAACAGGCGCCCCACCAGTGGCATGATGAGGTCATTGACGACCGAATCAACGATCTTGCCAAACGCGCCGCCGATAATGACGCCCACGGCAAGGTCGACCACATTGCCCTTCACGGCAAATTCGCGAAATTCCGACATGAAACTCATGATTGCCCCTTTATTTATGCGGCGATCAGAGAAAAACTCGCCAGAACCACTCTATTCGCGACATTCGCGCCTGTCAACGGAACGGTGCCACCCGCATTATCACGGACTTTTCGCCTGTCCCTTAATGCATTTCCGCGCTCTGGGGCTTTAAGTTTGCAGGTGCAATCGGATAAAATAGACGTTGCCTTTCCATCCCTCGGCCGCGCACGACAAGTTTTTTGTCGGTTACGGCGCCAAATCGCGAAAAAGAACCGATTCCATGAGCGCAATCGTCCTGAATGAAGTTGATCCCAAAAAACGCCGCTTCCTGATCGCCGCCACCTCGGTAGTCGGTGCTGGGGCTGCCGCAGCCGGCGCGGTGCCATTTGTCGCGAGCATGTTCCCGTCCGCCCGAGCCGTCGCGGCTGGCGCGCCGGTGGAAGTTGATCTGGCCAAGATCGAACCGGGACAGATGCTGACCGTCGAGTATCGCGGCGCCCCCCACTGGGTAATCAAGCGCACGCCGGAAATGATCGCGCAGCTCGCCAAGAACGACAAGTTCCTGGCGGACCCGAAATCCGAAGGATCCAAGCAGCCGGATTACGCCAAGAACGATGCCCGCGCCATCAAACCCGAGGTTTTTGTGGCCCGCGGTATTTGTACCCACCTGGGTTGCTCGCCCACTTTTCGCAAAGAGCTCGGCGCCGCCGATCTGGGTGCCGACTGGCCCGGCGGCTTCTTCTGTCCTTGCCATCAATCGAAATTCGATATGGCCGGGCGCGTCTTTGCGGGTATGCCCGCCCCGACCAATCTGGTCATCCCACCCTATAAGTTCGTCGCCGACAGCAAGTTGCTGATCGGTGATGATTCCAAAGCCTGAGGACAAGAATAATGGCAAACGTCACCAAACAAGCGATCGAACCGCCGATCGGCGGTCCACTCGGCAAGGCCATTGTCTGGGTGGATCAGAGATTCCCGCTAATGGCGCTCTGGAAGTCGCAAGTGTCCGAATATTACGCGCCGAAGAACTTCAATTTTTGGTACTACTTCGGCGTTCTCTCGACCGTGGCATTGGCGATCCAGATCGTCACCGGCATATTCCTGACCATGAACTACAAGCCCGATGCAAAACTTGCCTTTGCCTCGGTCGAATACATCATGCGTGAAGTGCCCGGCGGATGGCTGATTCGTTACATGCACTCGACTGGCGCATCGTTGTTCTTCGTCGTGGTGTATCTGCACATGATGCGCGGCCTCATGTATGGCTCCTATCGCAAGCCGCGCGAGCTGCTGTGGATCTTTGGCTGCCTGATCTACCTCTGCATGATGGCGGAGGCATTCTTCGGCTATCTGCTGCCCTGGGGCCAAATGTCGTACTGGGGCGCGCAGGTCATCATTAATCTGTTCGCCGCCATTCCATTCATCGGCGAGGATCTGTCAGTCTGGATACGGGGCGACTACAACATCGGCGATGCAACGCTTAACCGCTTTTTCGCCTTTCACGTCATTGCCATCCCCCTGGTGCTGCTCGGACTCGTCGCCGCACACCTCGTGGCGTTGCACGAAGTCGGATCCAACAATCCCGATGGCATCGAAATCAACAAAGATTTATCTCCAGACGGCACACCCAAAGACGGCATCCCGTTCCATCCCTATTACACCGTGAAAGACACTGTTGGCGTCGTGGTGTTTCTGGCAGTATTCTCGGCGATCGTTTTCTTTGCCCCGGACATGGGCGGCTATTTTTTGGAAGGCCCCAACTTCGTTCAAGCGGACCCGCTGCAAACGCCTGCACATATCGCACCGGTGTGGTATTTCACGCCGTATTACGCGATGTTGAGGGCCGTGCCATCCGAACTGGCGTCATTTCTCCCCGCCACCCAATTTTACGGCGTCGCCATCATGGGGGGCGCGACAATGATCTTGTTCGCGCTGCCGTGGCTGGATCGCGGCAAGGTCAAGTCGGTACGCTATCGCGGGCCGATTTACCGGTGGTTCCTGGCGGCTTTCGTAGTCAGTTTTTTGATTCTCGGCTATCTGGGCGTGGTATCGACCACTGTTTGGGGGCAGTTGCCGAAAGGACTGGCTATCGTGGGCGGCATGGATGTCGCGACGCTGGTCGCGCGCATCCTGACGGCGGTTTACTTTGCCTTTTTCCTGCTGATGCCCTGGTACACCCGTAAAGACAAAGAACTTCCAGAACCGGAAAGGGTGACCTACTAATGAAAACCGCACGTTTCACCCTCTGCGGCAACTTGCACGCCCTGCGCTCGATAAGCGCGGTTGCGTTGACGACGTTTACCCTCCTTGCCGCGCCAGCCTGGGCGTCGGGCGGCGAGGTACCGTTGGACAAGGCGACCATCAATCTGAACGACCAGGCGTCCCTGCAACGCGGCGCGCGCAATTTTGTCAACTACTGCCTTAACTGCCACAACGCGGCTTTCATGCGCTACAGCGCACTGACAAAAATAGGGCTGAACGAACAGCAGATTCGCGACAACCTGATGTTCACGTCGGACAAATTCAGCGACATGATGGTATCCGCGCTCGATCCGCAGGATGCCAAGGATTGGTTCGGCGGCCTGCCGCCCGACCTCACGCTCGTCGCCCGCGTGCGCGGTTCCGATTGGCTTTACACATTCCTGCGCAGCTTTCATCGGGATGACGCGTCGCCGACCGGCTGGAACAACCCTGTCTTCAAGAACGTGGGCATGCCGCATGTGCTTCACGATCTGCAGGGCACCCAGGTGCTGACCAAAGCCGCCGAAAAGCCGGGACACGACGGACAGATGGAGCCGGTGATGAAATTGGCGGTGGATCGCGCCGGTACCATGACTGCTGCCGAGTACGACCGTTTTGTCGCAGACCTCGTGAACTACATGACCTACATGGCTGAGCCGGCGCGTGCGGAGCGCGGCCAGATCGGCATCCTTGTGCTGTTTTTCCTCGTCGTTGCATTCTTCGTCAGCTTGTGGCTGAAGCACGAATACTGGAAAGACGTCAAATAGCGCGCCAACGTTTTTCCAATCCGCCGGCCGCGCTTTCATGCGCGGCTTGGCATTTCAAGCGTTCGATAGATTCACATAACTAGAAAACAGGTAACCCGCCATGATGACCTTGTACTCGGGGACCACGTGTCCATTCAGCCACCGTTGCCGTATCGTGCTTTATGAAAAAGGCATGGATTTTCAGATTCTCGATGTGGATCTGATGAATAAGCCTGAAGACCTGGCCGTGATGAATCCGTACAACCGCACACCGGTCCTGGTGGAACGCGACCTGATTCTGTATGAATCGAACATTATCAATGAGTACATTGACGAGCGTTTTCCACACCCGCAACTGATGCCGGCGGACCCGGTCATGCGCGCGCGCGCGCGCCTGATTCTTTTTCGCATGGAGAACGAGATTTTCAATCATGTCGATACCCTTGAACGTGGCAAGCCGAACCAGCACGACAAGGCACGCCTGTATATTCGCGAAAACCTGATCCAGCTGGCGCCGATCTTCGTGAAACAAAAACATATGCTGGGAGATGAATTTTCGATGCTCGATGTCGCCATCGCCCCACTGTTGTGGCGCCTCGAGCACTACCAGGTCGACATGCCCAAGGCCGCCGCGCCGTTGCTGAAATATGCTGAAAGACTGTTCTCGCGCCAGGCGTTCATCGATTCCATGACGGCGTCGGAAAAGGCCATGAGGAAGTGATGCTTGTGCCGGATTTGTACGCACAAGCATCGTCCTGAGCTTTTCGACGGGACTGTCTGGATCACGGCGGCGGGTTCGCGGGCACAGACGGCCGCGCGCGAAGTACTTTCAATTGACTTTTCTCCGAGATGGAATCGCTTCATGGCTGAACTCTCGACCAAGCCATACCTCATTCGCGCCATCTACGAGTGGTGCGCCGACTGCGGTTTCACGCCATACCTGAATGTCAGGGTCGACGCCAACACGCGGGTACCGATGGAGTACGTAAAAAATGGTGAAATCGTCCTGTCCGTCGGCCAGCAAGCAACTCGCAATCTGACCATCGGTACCGACCTCGTGCAGTTTTCTGCCCGATTCAATGGTGTGTCGCGTGAAATTGCCGTGCCTATTTATGCGGTGCAAAGCATCTTTGCCCGGGAAAACGGACGCGGTGTCTTTTTTGACCCGGAAACGCCGCCGGAGCAGGCCGCAACGCAAGCGCCGTCCGGTCCCGCCCTGCAATCGGTGCCGACTCTCGCCGGCGCAAGAATTACCGACGCGACCCCGGTTGCCAAGGCCGACGATGATCAGGGTCCGCCGGACAAACCGAAGGCCCCTCCGCGGGGAAAACTGCGGATCATCAAATAGGGCGCCACGTCGAAAGCGTCCGTCGCGACAATCGGACGGATCTCCTTGTTCAGTTTGTGGCGGGAACTGAACACGCGTCGAGGCAATCTGATGCGGTCCCTTGCCTCAGTTCAGGAACAACCGATAGGCAGGATTGGTGGTTTCATCGACGTATTCATAGCCGAGCCTCTTGAGGAACTTCGCAAAGCCCGAGCGTTCGTCAGTGGGCACTTGCAAGCCCACCAGAATCCGCCCGACATCGGCGCCATGATTCCGGTAGTGAAACAGCGTGATGTTCCAATTGGGACTCATGCTCGTGAGAAACCGCATCAAGGCACCAGGGCGTTCCGGGAATTCAAAACGATAGATAAGTTCATCTTTCGCCAGCGGCGATCGACCGCCCACCAGATGCCGCACATGCAGTTTAGCCATTTCGTTTTCGGTCAGGTCGACAGTCTTGAAGCCCTGACGGCTGAATCGAGACACGAGTTGCCGGGCTTCGTCACGGCCGCTCACGGCCACGCCAACAAACAAGTGCGCCTGTTTGGCATCGGCGATGCGGTAGTTGAATTCGGTCACGCTTCGCGGCCCGAGAAGCTCGCAAAACCGGCGAAAACTGCCGCGCGTTTCCGGCACCGTTGCCGCCAGCAGGGCTTCCTGATGCTCGCCGACCTGTGCCCGCTCGGCGACGAAACGCAGGCGGTCAAAATTCATGTTGGCGCCGCAGCAGATCGCCACAAACGTCCGGTTCCTGCACTTCTCCCGCTCGACATAGCGCTTGATGCCCGCCAGCGCGAGGCCGCCAGACGGCTCCATGATCGACCGCGTGTCCTGAAAGATATCCTTGATGGCCGCGCAGATTTCATCGGTATTGACCAGCACGATTTCGTCCACTAGCTGCTTCGCCAGCTTGAACGTTTCCACGCCAACCTGCTTCACGGCCACGCCGTCGGCAAACAGATTGACGTGCGCCAGCGTCACGCGCTTGTTCGCCTTCAGGGACTGGTACATCGCATTGGAGTCTTCGGGTTCCACGCCGATGATCCGGGTCCTCGGCGACAGCGCCTTGACGTAGGCGGCAATACCGGCAATCAATCCGCCCCCGCCCACCGGCACAAAGATGGCGTCGATCGGATGCTGGAACTGGCGGAGGATTTCCATGCCGATGGTGCCTTGGCCGGCAATCACCAGCGGATCATCGTACGGATGAACATAGGTGAGCTTGTTCTTTGCGGACAGCTTTTTCGCAAAAAGGCCCGCTTCGTGATAACTGTCACCATGCAAAACGACGGTGGCGCCACGCCGTTCGACCGCCTCAATTTTTATGGCTGGCGTCGTTACCGGCATGACAATGGTGGCCTTGCAACCCAACTTTTGTGCCGCCAGCGCCACGCCCTGCGCATGATTGCCTGCCGACGCGCAGATGACACCGCGCTTCAGTTGTGCGGCCGAAAGGTGCGCCATCTTGTTATAGGCGCCACGCAGCTTGAATGAGAACACCGGCTGCAGGTCCTCGCGCTTGAGCAACACTTCGTTGCCCAGCGTATCAGACAAACCGACACTCCGGGTCAGCGGACTTTCGATGGCGACGTCATATACACGTGCGCTCAAGATACGCTTCAAATAATCCTGCTTCACTTTTTTCCCGGCGATAGTCGACACTGAGCAGAAATGTAGCAGGATTTCCGCTATTCTTCACTTATTCCATGGACCAGAACGCCCTTAAACTCGCCGCCGCAAAAGCCGCCATCGCCTATGTGCCGGCCGACACCATCATTGGTGTCGGCACGGGCTCCACGGTGAATTTTTTCATTGCCGAGCTGGCAAAAATAAGTACCCGCATCAAGGGTGCCGTGTCGAGTTCGGAGGCAAGCACCCGCCTTCTCCGGGACGCGCGCATCGACGTGCTGGAACTGAACGACGCCGGCACGCTCTCTCTCTATGTGGACGGCGCGGATGAAATCTCTCCGCAGCTGCACATGATCAAGGGCGGTGGCGCGGCATTGACGCGCGAAAAAATCGTTGCCGCGGCTTCGCGAAAATTTGTCTGCATCGCCGATCAATCCAAGCGCGTCGAGGTTCTCGGCAAGTTCCCGCTACCGGTCGAGGTCATTCCCATGGCGCGCAGTTATGTGGCGCGCGAACTGGTCGCCCTGGGCGGTCACCCCGAGTGGCGTTTCCGCGACGGCAAGCCGGTCCAGACCGACAACGGCAACTGGCTGCTGGATGTACACGGCATGACGATCGTCAATGCCATCGAGCTTGAAACGGCAATCAACCAGATTGCCGGGGTCGTGACCAATGGCCTTTTTGCGAGGCGCGGCGCCGATGTCGCCTTGGTGGCCTCCGCGGACGGCCTCCAGACCCTGCAAGCCCGGCACGCCAACTGACCTTGCCTTCAACCGCCCGGTGACCGGGGCAGTCACATTTTTGTCACACGCTGCGATTACACTCGTACAATTCCCGAAACAGTTATGACGACCCACCATGCCCAGCGACCACATCTCCAAGAAATTTGATGCCGAACTTGAAGCGTTGCGCTCACGCGTACTGCAGATGGGCGGGTTGGTCGAACAACAAATCAGCCGCGCCATGGATGCCCTGGCGGCCGGCGACATGGAAATGGCGGATCAGGTTATCGCTGACGACCATCGGGTCAACGCGCTGGAAGTCGCCATCGACGATGATTGCGTGCATATCATCGCCAGGCGGCAGCCCACGGCCGGCGACTTGCGCATGGTGATGACGGTGGTTAAAACCATCACCGACCTTGAGCGCATCGGCGATGAAGCGCAGAAAATCGCCCGGATGGCCAAGCTCATTCACGCGCATGACCGCCGCCTGTCAACGCGCTTTTCCGAAGTGCGCTATGCCTCCACAGTCGCGCTGGACATGCTCAAAACGGCGCTCGATGCGTTTGCGCGGCTCGACATCGCCGCAGCCGCGAAGGTGGTCAGGCAGGACCAGATCGTCGACGAACAATTCCGTGGCCTGCTCCGGCAGCTTGTCACCTTCATGATGGAAGACCCGCGCACCATTTCCGCCGCGATCGAGATCCTGTTCGTCGCGAAAGCGATCGAGCGTATCGGCGATCACGCCAAGAACATGTCGGAATATGTGGTTTACCTGGTCAAAGGCAAGGACGTGCGCCACGTCACCGTAGAAGAGTTTGAGCGGGAAACATCTTCGCCGGATTAATCCTGCCGCCAAGCAACAGGCGCTGCTGCTGACACCTGGTCAGCCGATTCCCGGGCAAATCCGCAATCTCATGCCGGCGGCGGCACGAACCCCATCGCCTGATCTGCACCTTCGCCGAAGAAATGGCGCGTCATCTGTTCTTCAAGGTATTTGCGCGCCTTTTGATCCGCCAGATTCAGCCGGTTTTCGTTTACCAGCCGCTTCTGATGCTCAAGCCAGTCTTTCCATGCCTGCTTGGAAACCTGCTCATAGAGCTGCTTTCCCAGTGGGCCGGGATAAGGCGGGAAATCCAGGCCTTCTGATTCGGTCTTGAGTTTGATGCAATTCACCATTCTTGCCATGTCATGCTCCTTCGGTTGTCCGCCGCGTCGCCGGCAATGGCTACAACAGCTTCGAGTATATTTTTGAGCGCCGCAAGTAGCTATAGATCGCCTGTTTTTCCTGTGGCAATTTCGACACGTCGCTCTCCACAAAGCCGCGCTCGAGAAACCACTGCGTGGTCTGCGTCGACAATACGAACAGGTTCTTGAAGCCCTTTTCCTTGGCGCGTTTTTCCGCAAACGTGAGAATTCTTTCGCCACGCCCACCGTCGCGGTAGAACGGATTCACGGCGAGGCACGCCAACTCCACCGCTTTGTCGGTCGGAAACGGGTATAGCGCCGCGCAGCCGATAATTTCATCTTCCTGCTCCAGCACCACAAAGTGGTCGATTTCATTTTCGATCTGCGACCGGTCACGCCTCACCAATATTCCCTGCGCCACCAGCGGATCGATAATTGCCAGGATGCCGTCCACATCCGCGAGGGCCGCATCGCGAAGCTTATCCGGCGACTCCAGCACGATCATGGTGCCGATGCCGTGATGCGTAAACAACTCGATCAACAACGCACCGTCGACATGGCGGCTGATCAAATGCGCGCGTTTGACGCCTTCCCTCACGGCGCGAATCGCGCACGGCAGGAACAGGCGAATGTCTTCGGTCTGGCCGCCGTAGCGCACCGAACCAAGTGCTTCCTGCGCCTGCAAGGCGGTCAATTCGGTCAGCAATTTTTCCTTGCTGTCGGTAACCCCCAGCGTCTCGGTGAGGAAAATCAGCTTTTCGGCCTTCAGCGCAATCGCCACCGATGTCGCCACGTCTTCCAGCGTGCAGTTAAAAATGTCGCCGGTGGGCGAAAAGCCGATGGGTGAGATCAGTACCACTTCATCATCGTCGAGCCGCCGGTTGATGCCTTCCACGTCCACCTTCCGGACCTGGCCGGTGTGCATGTAGTCGACGCCTTCGCGCACGCCAAGCGGCTTGGCGGTGATGAAGTTTCCGGACGAAACACGGATATCCGCATTGGCCATCGGTGAGTTGGCGAGCTCGCTGGAAAGGGTGGCTTCGATCTCGACCCTCACGATGCCGTTGGCCTCTTTCACGCACTTCAGGGTGGCATCATCGGTAACCCGCTTGCCGTCGACCAGCTGCGAGGCGACGCCATGTTGTTTCAGCTGGTCCTCGACTTGCGGCCGCGTACCGTGCACCAGTACCACGCGAATCTCGAGGCTGACCAGCACATTGATGTCGTGGGCGAGCTGCATCAATTCGCCATCCGACAGCACCTCTCCGCCAAACGCAATGACAATGGTGCGGCCGCCAAATTCGTGGATAAACGGCGTCGCGCTGCGAAACCATTTCACGAAAACTTCGAGTTTTTTGACGTCGTTCTTGGCCATGATGGGGTGCCGGCAAAGGGCCGGCAACGCGAATTTTACGGCATCGCGGCCGAGTACGGCGCCTCTATTGCAAATCGCCGTGAACGGCGTTGAGTGCGGCGATGGCGGCAAGCCCGGCCGTCTCGGTCCTGAGGACGCGCGCACCGAATCTGACTGGCGTCACGCCGTGCGTGGCGGCGAGTGCGATCTCACCATCGGAAAACCCGCCCTCGGGTCCGATCATGATCTCTATCGGACATTCGATCGCGGCCGACGCCACCAGCGACGCCATTGCAGACGGCTGCAGCATCAACCGCGCGCCCATTGTTGAAGTGGCCAGGTAAGCATCGAGCGTCATGATGTCGGCGACGGCCGGCACTCGATTGCGTCCGCATTGTTCACATGCCGCCTGTGCGATTGCCTGCCAGTGGGCAACCCGCTTTTGCGCCCTGTCGCCGGCAAGTTTCAGGGTGGCACGTTCACTGGCAATCGGCTGAATCGCGCTGATGCCGAGTTCAACCGCTTTTTGTACGATGAAGTCCATTTTGTCGCCGGTTGCGAGGGCTTGCACCAGCGTGATGTTGATCGGTGATTCACGCTCGACCGCATCAAAAGACAAAAGCTGCACGGATGCCCCGCGTTTGCCAAGCGCCGAGATCGTCGTCGCCCATTCACCTCCGCGGCCATCAAACAGTGTGACGTGATCGTTCATGTTCAAACGCAACACCTGAAAATGGCGCGCAATCTCCACCCCCACGTCATGCGACAAGTCAGTTGCCGGTGGACGCGGCAGCGGTTGCGACGAATAGAATCGGGGCGAGGACACGTGGCAGGGACGGACTGAAGGCGGAAGGCGTGCGGTATTATAGCGGCGCGCCTCCTTCCCACTCCCCACGCCACATCCGCCATGCGTCACCCGAAGTCGATGCCTCCCGTCAGTGCTCCCGGGCAGGATTCCGTGCGGCCGCCGGAACCCTGGCTCCCGGCTGCACACCTGGTCGATGCCACGATCTCCCTGATGCGCGAGGTGTCAGCGCGCGAACTCATGCCGCGCTTTCGCCACGTAAACGCGGAGCGGAAACACGACGGTTCGTTAGTGACGGAAGCCGACCGTGCGGTCGAGGCGGCACTCGCGGCCGCATTGCCGACGTTGTTTGACTGTCCAGTACTCGGCGAAGAAATGCCGGAACTTGACCAGCGACGCATCTGGCGGGAAGCAGAATGGTGCTGGTGTGTCGATCCACTCGACGGAACGGCCAACTTTGCCAGTGGCAAGCGCTATTTCGGCATCTCGGTGGCATTGATGCACCGTCGCATGAGTGTTTTTGGCGTGGTATTCGATCCGAACACCGACGAAGTTTTTCATGGCTGGCGCGAGGGCGGCGCGTACCTCGACGGCAAACGACTCAAACCCGGCGCCACCAAGCACCTGGCGGAAGCGTCGGTGGAAGTGGGGCGTTTCAAGCGGCTCGGACGGCTGGGAGTCGCGCTATTCGAAAACAGGCCGTTCAGGAAACTCTCGATGAGCGGGGCATCGGTGTTGCAGTGGTGTCACATGGCCTGCGGTCGCGTCGATGCCTTTGTTCATGCCGGTGAGCAGCCGTGGGACTATGCGGCGGGCGCCCTCATCCTAGAGGAAGCGGGGGGCCGGATTGCCACGCTGCACCACGATGATTACTGGAAGAGCGATGGGACGGGTGATTGGTCAAAATCCGTCATCGCCGCCCGTCATCCCGCGCTGTTCGACGAGTGGAAACGCTGGATCCGGAATCATCTGTAGCCTGCATTTTTCGGACAAACTCAAGCATTGGCGCGCGTTTCCGGGCAAAAAGGCCTGGAACACCTCGCCAGTAGGCGTGTTTCATCCGGGCGACCTACCCGCAATGGAATATTCAAGCGCGACAACAATGCGTTAGAAAGGCGATTGGCGGCACCCAGGCAGTATAGGCGGCGAAAGCGTAGTCGACCCGTCCACCACGGCGCGCCAACAGCATTTTCTGCTATCTTCAGCCCCATGGTCCCCGACGCAATAGATCTCACCCAAGTGCATCGCGCGCTGGTCATCAAGCTGCACCATCACGGCGATGTGCTGCTGACCTCCCCGGTCTTTCAAGTACTCAAGAATCATGCCCCGCACATCGATGTGGACGCGCTGGTGTATCACGACACGCGCGAGATGCTCAGTGGCCATCCGGCCATTTCAAGCGTGTTCACCATCGATCGCGAATGGAAGCGGATGGGACCGCTGGCACAGGCACGGCACGAGCTGGCCCTGTACCGGTCATTGCGGGCGCGCAAGTATGACCTGGTCATTCACCTGACCGAGCATCCGCGCGGCGCCTGGCTGACACGCCTGCTGAAACCCAAATACTCTGTCGCGCAACGTGCGCAGGGCATCAATGAAGGGCGCGATTCGCGCCTGTGGAAGAACAGTTTCACCCATACCTTTCCGTCGCCGCGCGCCACATTTCGCCATACCGTCGAGAGCAATCTCGACGCATTGAGAAGACTCGGCATCTATCCGCTGGCAGCCGAGAAGAAGCTGGTGTTGATCCCCGGCGACGCGGCCGAAAAAAAAGTGGTGTCACTGATGGCGCTGCATAACGTGGTGGCCGGACGTTTCATTCATATCCATCCCACTTCCCGCTGGTTTTTCAAGACCTGGCCGGCGGAAAAATTTGCACAGTTGATCCTTGAGCTGGGAAAGGTGGGTGAACGCGTCGTGCTGACGGCGGCGCCGGAATCCAATGAACGCGAGATGATCGCCGCCATCAAAAAAGAGCTCAAGGCACCGGTCGTTGACCTGACCGGCTCGCTCAGCCTGAAGGAACTCGCGGCACTGACCGCGCGAGCGCGGGCTTTCGTCGGCGTCGATTCCGCCCCCATGCACATGGCAGCCGCGATGCAGACGCCGACCGTTGCGCTGTTCGGCCCTTCCGGTGAAGCCCACTGGGGCCCATGGCAGGTCAGGCACCGCATCGTCGCCTCGATCGACCCCCGTCATACCTGCCGCCCCTGCGGTAACGATGGTTGCGGCGGTTCGAAAGTCAGCGAGTGCCTGGTGGAGCTGCCGGTGGCACAAGTGCACGCCGCACTGAACGAATTGCTTGCCGGCGAATGAAGATTGCCTTAGTCCGTGCCCGCTACAATCCTTTTGGCGGCGCGGAACGATTCCTCAACAGTGCCGCTGAAGCGCTCGTCGCGCGCGGCGACTTGCCGGCAATCATCACCCGTTCCTGGCCTGACAGCGACCACGCCGGCATCGAGCATCGCATCGTCAACCCACGCTATTTCACCAAGGCGGGACGCGACCGCAGCTTTGCCGTGGCCACCGCCGCATTGCTGCGGCAGGAGCGATTTGACCTGGTCCAGTCCTATGAACGCATTGAAGGTTGCAATGTGTTTCATGCGGTAGATGGCGTCCACGCGGAATGGCTGCATCAGCGTCAGCGGGTACAGGGCGGCATGAAGCGATTTGGCACGCGCATCAATCCGCATCATCGCTATGTGCTCAGGGCTGAGCGCGCGATGTACGCGTCGACCAAGCTTAAGGCGGTCATCTGCATCTCGGAAATGGTCAAGGAAAATGTCATGCGGCACTTCGGCGTGGCGGCCGGCAAGTTGCACGTCATATACGGTGACATCGACAGCGACCGGTTTCATCCCGGCCTTCGTGACGAGTACCGGACCGACACGCGTCAATCGCTCAATATTCCTGCCGCGGCGCCGGTAGTGATCTTTGTCGGCTCCGGCTTCGAGCGCAAAGGTGCTGCCAGTTTCCTGGCGACGGTGGCCAAGGTCAATGGAGTTCATGGCATCGTGGTCGGTCACGACAAGCAACTGGCGCGTTACCGCACCCTTGCGGCGCGCCTCGGGATTGCCGAACGCGTTCACTTTACCGGCGGCATCAAGGACGTGCGGCCCTACTACGCCGCCAGCGATATCTTCCTGATGCCGACGCTGTACGAACCCTTTGGATTGGTGTTCGGCGAGGCGATGGCTTGCGGCTTGCCAGCCATTACCAGTCCCGAGGCCGGCGCCGCCGATTGGATCCGTCACCGCGAAAACGGCTTTGTCGTCGATCCACTCGATATTGCCGGCCTGGCCAATGCCGTCGAGCGGGCCATTGCCGATCCGTCGATGGGTGCGCGGGCGCGCCAGGCGGTATTGCCTTACACGCGTGCCGATACCGCGGCACGCTACGCGGCGCTCTACCGCCAATTGTTGGCGTAACCCGCGATCGCTGGCCAGCCGGGATGAGTCCCGCAGAACGGTAAAATAGCGCCATCCCGCGAGAGCCCGCCCCGGCGGAGGCTTTCGCAACCCAGGCAAACCTCTTTGCGGATTTTCCTATGGACAAAGTACTGGTCACCGGCGGCGCAGGATTCCTCGGTTCGCATTTGTGCGACCGGCTGATTGCCAGCGGCGCCGATGTGTTGTGCGTGGATAATTTCTTCACCGGCACGAAATCCAATATTGCCCACCTGCTGAATAAGCCCTACTTCGAGCTGATGCGTCACGATGTGACTTTTCCGCTCTACGTGGAAGTCGACCAGATCTACAATCTCGCCTGCCCCGCCAGCCCGATCCACTACCAGTTCGATCCGGTGCAGACCACCAAGACGAGCGTGCATGGCGCGATCAATATGCTGGGGCTCGCCAAGCGTACCCAGGCCACGATCCTGCAGGCCTCGACGTCGGAAGTCTACGGTGATCCGGAAATACACCCGCAGACCGAGGACTACTGGGGCCGTGTCAATCCGATCGGCCCGCGCAGCTGTTATGACGAGGGCAAGCGCTGCGCCGAGACTTTGTTCTTCGATTACTACCGCCAGCACCAGCTGGCGATCAAGGTCGTGCGAATCTTCAATACCTATGGCCCACGCATGCACGCCAACGATGGACGTGTGGTCAGCAATTTCATCGTTCAAGCCCTGCGCGGCGAGGACATCACCATCTACGGCGATGGACAACAGACGCGCAGCTTTTGCTATGTCGATGACTTGATTGACGGCATGTATCGCATGATGCAATCCCCCGCCGATATCACCGGACCGATCAATGTCGGCAACCCGGTGGAGGTGACGATGCTGGAGCTGGCCGAACGCGTCCTCCGGCAAACCGGGTCGAAATCGAAGTTGTGCACCAAGCCCTTGCCGCAGGACGATCCGAAGCAGCGCCAACCGGATATTTCCGTGGCCAGGCGCACGCTCGACTGGGAGCCAAAGGTGTCGTTGCAGGACGGGCTCGACGCCACCATCGCGTATTTCAAAGGCGTGCTGTGACAACGGTTGCCGCCGGCACGGCGCACTCATCCCTTTCCTGAACGATGGGCATGGCCACCAATCGGCAACTCTACGCGCGCCTGCTGACCTATGTGAAGCCGTATCGCCTGGCCTTTGCCGGCAGCGTGCTGGCGATGGCGATCGGCGGCGCGGTGCAGGGATTGTTTGCCTGGTTCCTGAAGAACCTGCTGGACCAGCTCTTTGTCGACGGCAATGAGCAATACGCGTGGATTGCGGCCGTCGCCATCGTGCTGATCTTTCTCATCAATGGGCTTTCGCACTTCATCGCCGGCTATGGCATGCAATGGGTCGGCAACAAGGTGATCCTCGATTTTCGCAGCCAGATGTTCCAGCGCCTGATTCGCCTGCCGGAACCCTTCTTCAGCCGCTCGACCACCGGCTCGCTGATGTCAAAGGTGACCTACGACGTCCTCGGATTGCAGGAAGCCACCACCAACACGCTCAATGCGCTGGTGCGCGGCAGCGTGACGCTGGTGGTGGCGCTCGGCTACATGTTCTTCCTCAGTTGGAAACTCACGCTCATCATTTTCGCGACAGTGCCGATACTGGCCTTCATCATCGGCGCCTTTGGCAAACGCCTGCGCGAAGTGAGCCGCGAAGCGCAGACGGCGCAGGGCGCCATCACCGATGTGCTGGAAGAATCGATTCGCGGGCACAAGGTCATCAAGGTATTTGGCGGCGAAAAATACGAAGCCCGCCGCTTTGACGCCGCGGCGAACCGCATGCGCAAGCTCAGCATGAAGCACGCGGCGGCGGCGGCGGCAGGCACGCCGTTCACCCATTTTTTCGTGTCGATCGCCATCGCGCTGATTGTCTACCTTGCCGCCAGCAAAAGCCTCGGCACCGGGCTCAGTGTGACGGCCTTCATTACCTACATCGTGGCTGCCGCCGGCCTGATTCCGCAAATCAAGGGGCTCACCGGCGTCAATGAGCAAATCCAAAAGGGGCTGGCGTCCGCCGAGAGCGTGTTTGCCTTGATCGATGCGAAAGCGGAAGTCGACAACGGCAGCATCACGTTGCCGCGTGCGCAGGGACTGATCCAGTTCAGTGGCGTGGGACTGCAATACGAAAACCAGACGGCACCGGCCCTGCAGGACGTGAATCTCGCGATTGCGCCGGGTGAGACGATTGCACTGGTTGGCCCTTCGGGCGGCGGCAAGACCAGCATCATCAATCTGTTGCCGCGGTTTTTCACGCCGGACACCGGCGTCATCACGCTGGACGGACACGCCCTCGGCGAGATCAAGCTTGCCAACCTCCGCCGGCAGATGGCGCTGGTCAGCCAGGACGTCGTGCTGTTCAATGACACCGTGACCGCCAATATTGCCTATGGCGCCGAGCAGAGCATTGACATGGATAAAGTCCGGCGCGCCGCGGCAGCCGCGCACTGCCTCGAATTCATCCAGGCACTCCCGGAAGGATTCGACAGCAACATCGGCGACAACGGGTCGCGGCTCTCGGGCGGACAGCGACAGCGCCTGGCCATTGCGCGCGCCATCTACAAGGACGCGCCAATCCTGTTGCTCGATGAAGCAACCTCGGCGCTCGACAGCGAATCGGAACGCGCGGTGCAGGGCGCACTCGACAGCCTGATGCGGGGCCGTACCACGCTGGTGGTCGCGCATCGCCTTTCCACCATCGAAAACGCGGACCGTATCGTCGTCATGGAAGGCGGGCGCATCACCGAAATCGGCACCCACGCCGAATTGCTCGCCAGAAGCGGCACGTACTCCGTACTGCATCGCTTGCAGTTTGCGGGAACGTGAGGGCGAAACAGTCATATCCAGGCCGGCGCGGCAGGCAGCCCAGCCTGTCGTGCCGAACCCTGCCGTTATGAGCGACACGCCGACCGCCGCCGAAACAGAGCAGGCTATCGCTCTGTTCAAGGCCGGGCGCCATGCCGAACTGGAAAACCGGGCGCGCATCCTGGTTCAGCAGTATCCAGCTTCCGGATTTGCCTGGAAGGTGCTGGGCGTTTCCCTTCAGCTACAGGGCAAGGATGCGTTGGTGGCATTGCAGAATACTGCCCAATTCCTGCCTGATGAGGCCAGCGCGCACTGCAACCTGGGTGCCGCCCTGATTGACATGGGAAAGCTCGACGATGCGGCGGTCAGCTGCCGCCGCGCGCTGGCAATCAATCCGGATTACGCCGAAGCGTATTGCAACCTTGGCATTGCCTTGCAAGGGCTTGGTCAACTCGATGCTGCCGTGACCAGCTGTCACCGGGCGCTGGCGATCAAGCCTGATTTCGCCGAAGCATACAATTCCCTGGGTAATGCCCTGCAAGCCCTCGGACAACTCGATGACGCAGTGGCGAACTACCGCCGGGCACTCGCCATCAAGCCCGATTACGCCGGCGCCTTTGGCAATCTCGGCAATGCCCTGCAAGCCATGGGGAAACTCGATGACGCCGTCGCCAGTTATCGCCAGGCGCTGGCGATCAATCCCGAATTCGCCGAAGCACACGGCAACCTCGGCAAAGTCCTGCGAGACCTTGGGCAGTTCGATGACGCCGTCGCGAGTTGTCGCCAGGCGCTGGCGATCAACCCTGATTTCGCCGAGGCGCACAACAACCTGGGCAACGTCCTTCGTGACCTCGGGCAACTCGATGATGCCGCGGCAAGTTATCGCCGGGCATTGACCATCAATCCCGATTTCGCTGGCGCGCACGGCAATTTGGGCAACGTCCTTCGTGACCTCGGTCAACTCGATGGCGCCGTGGCGAGTTATCGCCGGGCGCTGGCGCTTGATCCTGAATTCGCCGAAGCGCACGACAACCTCGGCAGTGTCTTGCGCGATCTCGGGCAGCTTGGCGAAGCCGTGGCAAGCGCACGGCGGGCGCTGGCAATCAATCCGGACTTCTCCGGTGCTCACAATAACCTGGGCAATGCCCTGCGGGATCTCAGGCAACTCGATGAAGCTGTCGCGTGCTACCGGCGCGCGCTGGCGCTCAATTTGGATTTTGCCGAGGCGCATAACAACCTGGGCATTGCCCTGCGGGACCTCGGGCAATTGGAAGATGCCGCCGCGAGCTGTCGCCGAGCGCTGGCAATTGATCCTGATTTCGCCGAGGCATACAACAACCTGGGCAATGCACTCAGAGATCTCGGGCAACTCAATGAAGCGGCGGCGAACTGCCGCCGGGCGCTGGCGCTAAAACCCGATTTTGCGAGGGCCTACGGCAACCTTCTCTTCTGCCTCAGTCACAACGAGGCGGTCGATGCGCAGGCGTTGTTTGCCGAGCATTGCCGCTTTGGCGAACAGTTCGAAGCGCCATTGCGCGCCAGCTGGCCGCCGCACACCAATTCACGCGAGCCGGCACGCTGCCTGCAGATTGGATTTGTGTCGGGCGATTTGCGTGATCACGCCCTGGCAAACTTTATCGAGCCGGTGCTGGCCCATTTGTCGGCGTATCCGCTCCTGTCACTGCATGCTTATTCCAATCAAAGTGTTGAAGACGCGGTCACACGGCGCCTGCGAGGCTACCTGCCGCACTGGCATCCGATTGCCGAACTATCCGACAGCGCATTGGCGCAGAAGATCGTCGCCGACGGCATCGACATACTGTTTGACCTCTCCGGCCACACCGGCAAGCACCGCCTGCTGTCTTTTGCCCGCAAGCCGGCACCAATACAAGTAACGTGGATGGGTTATCCGGGCACCACGGGGCTGCGTGCAGTGGACTACTATCTGACCGATCGATTCTTCCTGCCGCAGGAGCCGTTCGCCAGTCAATTCACGGAAAAATTCGTGTATTTGCCGGCCAGTGCCACGTTCCTGCCGGTCCCGGATGCACCCGCCGTCAATGTGCTGCCCGCCCTGGGCAACGGCTTCATGACTTTTGGCAGCTTTAACCACTCAAGAAAAATCAGCCGGTCGGTCATCGCGCTG
Organism: Betaproteobacteria bacterium; assembly: GCA_031404095.1. GTDB lineage: Bacteria > Pseudomonadota > Gammaproteobacteria > Burkholderiales > Usitatibacteraceae > UKL13-2. The sequence goes on from JANNGY010000189.1 coordinate 24,691, forward strand.
TGGGCACGTCTCCTAAAAGCAGTACCCGGCTCCCGCATGTTGCTGGCAGGCCTGCCGAAGGAAGGCAAGTACGGCACGATAATCGATTGGTTTGCGCAGGAGGATGTCACGCCGGACCGGCTGAATTTCCATGCTCGAAGCGGCATGGACGCTTACTTGCGTCTGCATCATCAGGTGGACATGTGCCTGGATACCTTCCCATACCACGGCGGCACCACCACCCTCCATGCGCTCTGGATGGGTGCGCCCACACTGACCTTGGCCGGCAGTACGCCGGCCGGCCGGACCGGAGCGGCGATTCTCAGCCACGCTGGCCTCGAAGAGTTTGTTGCCCATGACCGGGAGGAATTCGTCCGGAAGGGCGTATCTTGGGCAAGCAACGTCACGGCGCTGGCTGATATCAGGTCAGGAATGCGCGAACGTTTTACGATGTCCGCGATGGGGCAGCCGGCATTGGTTGCCGAGGGATTGCATCGTGCGTTGCGCCTGATGTGGCAACGCTGGTG
>JANNGY010000190.1:0-1534 GCA_031404095.1 Betaproteobacteria bacterium
CCTTCATCCTCGAAAGACTCGTGCGCCATCACATGGCACCAGTGGCAGGCCGAATAGCCGACCGACAGCAGGATCGGCTTGCCCGTCGACCTCGCCAGCGCCAGCGCCTCCGCGCCCCATTCTTGCCAATGCACCGGGTTCTCCGCATGCTGTTGCAGGTAGGGGGACGTGCTTTGTGCTAATTTGTTGGTCATCTGAGGTTTTCTTTCGGGAGCCTGTTATGCCACTTGCCGTCGTTGCGACCATTATTTTGCTACTGAAACTCGCCGAAATCGGCCCGCCCGCGACTTGGTCATGGTTCTGGGTACTGCTGCCATTCGCTGTCCTGGCGCTATGGTGGAATGTCATTACACCCCTGATCGGCTGGGACAAGAAAGTGGCCGAAAAGAAGATGAAACAGGAAATGGAAGAAGCGGCAGCCACCAAAAAGAAGAATCGCGGCTTCTAACCTGCCGCCTGTTTGGTCCGCGTCGCGCTTTCTATCGCGCCGCCAATGGCTAACACGCGCGCATCGTCCATCGATCGGCCCACCACCATCAGCCCGACCGGTGCCTCGCCCGCGCGATGACACGGAATCGACACGCAGGGCCGGTCCAGCACATTGAACGGCGCGCAATTCCTGAGCAGCAAGCCGTTCACCCGGAAAAAAGTCTCGTCCGACGACTCCATCTCGGCCAGCGTCGGCGCGATGATGGGCACGGTAGGCGTCAGCAGTGCATCGAAGCGCGCGGTGGTGCGGTTCGCCGATTCGATGAGCGAGCGCCGCAAGTGCAGCAGGTCGACGTAATCGGCCGCTTTCATTTCCGCCCCCAGCATCAGCCGCTTGGCCACCCGCCGGTCGAACTGGTCCGCCGCGGTCAGCAGCCGCTCGCGATGCAGGGCATACGCCTCGACGGCGGAAAAGTTGGCCTTGCTGCTGCCGTCGCGTTCGTGGGCGATCTCGGGGAAGGCAAATTCCACGATCACGGCGCCCGCTGCCGAGAGGCTCGTCAAGGCGCGCGAAAACGCATCGGCCACTTCAGGCGAAAGGCCATCGAGCAGGAGGGTGGTGGGCACGCCGAAGCGCAGCCCCTTCAATTCCGCTGGTGCGGGCCTGGAAAGCGGCGCATTGGCCATGGCCGCATCCAGCCAAGCGCAACACGCCACCGAGTACCCCAGCGGGCCGATCGAATCGCGGGTAAAGGAAAGTGGAAAGGCGCCAGCCAGCGGTACGCGCTGCTGCGTCGGCTTGAAGCCGGTGATGCCGCATAAGGCGGCGGGGATGCGCACCGATCCGCCGGTATCCGAGCCGATGGTGGCGGCAGCCATGCCATCGGTCACGCTGACCGCGCCGCCCGAGGTCGAGCCGCCGGGAATGCGCCGGCTGGCGCGGTCCCACGGATTCAGCGGCGTGCCGTAGTGCTGGTTCATGCCGTTGGCGCCGTAAGCGAATTCGGTCATGTTGGTGCGGCCAATCAGGATAACGCCGGCCGCTTTCAGGCGCGCGATCGCCGGCGCATCCACAGACGCCGGAGCGGCATCGGCAAGAACAATT
>JANNGY010000191.1:0-15458 GCA_031404095.1 Betaproteobacteria bacterium
GCACTTCAGCTCTCGCCTGCTCGCTCGAGGCTCCGGAGATCGTCGGGCCGGTGCGGGCGATATCGATAACCTGTACATCCCCAAGCTTCATATCTACAAGGGCCTGCCCTACGGCTTCGACATCGGTGCCTTTATCAGCCAGGTGTCGGATGTCGGCGGCTCGCTGTTCGGCGCCGACCTTCGTTATGCCATCCTCAACGATGGCGTCGCCACGCCGGCACTGGGCGTGCGCGTCTCTGGCACCAAGCTGTCGGGCGTAAGCCACCTGGACCTGTCGACCCTGGCACTGGACGCGATGCTGTCGAAGAAACTGGCGTTTGTCACGCCCTACATCGGCGCCGGCATGGTGCGCACCCGCAGCAAGGCCAGCGTGGCCAATCTACAAGAAGAAACCATCAGCAAGGGCCGCGTGTTCATCGGCCTCAACGCCAATTTTCTGGTGAGCAATTTCGCCTTTGAAGCCGAAAAACTGGGCGACAACACCAGTATGTCGGCTAAGGTGGGATTCAGGTTCTAGTCGGGGAGTGGGCTACCTGATTCACCAGGCCGAGGGCTCGTTCGATATCAACACCGTGTTCGCCGGGATATTGGTGCTGACGCTGTTTGCCCTGTTGCTGGATTACGTGGTGACAGTGGCGGAGAACAAGCTGCTCAAGTGGCGGCCGAAGACAGAGACGACGTAAGGGTCGCGGAACCAAGGCCTGTAAATCGTTGCAAGGCGTATCTCAACGTGCCCGCGCTGCCAACGTGGTGAAAGAGGCGAGTTACAAAAGCAGAATCGATTGCCTCACTCCTTTCGGCGCGGCTTTCTTTAACTGTGCATCAAAGGTCGCAAATTTTTCGCTTTTGTGACTGGAGGCCAGGTGCAACGCATCGGCGAAATCCATGCCCTCCTCGCACCACTGCAGCGCCTGTGTCACCACCAGCGGCTGTTCGATTTCGACATTTGGCAGTCCGCTCAATTTGCGAAATGCGCTCACGACCACCTCGCGCTTTAGCCGATACAGGCGGCGCAGGACCCATTCGGTTTCAAGCAAAACGGTCTTGGGAATAAAGATCGCCCCGCTCTTGAACAGGGTCGCCGCCTTCTTTGCCTGGGCGACATCGTCACCGGTCAGCAATCTCACCAGCACATTGGTATCAACCGCGTGCATGGCGCGCCTTGACCTCGGCGGTGATGGCTTTGTCCATGTCTGCGATGCTATGCGGTTTGGCGGAGTAGCCGGCACAGCCGATGACTTCATCCAGCGTAGTGGCCGGCACTGACTTTATGGGGCGCAGCAATACACCGTCAGGCGTGTTCTCAACCGCAAACTCGACGCCGGCCCGCCACTGATTGGCCGTGCGGATCGAGGCGGGCAGAATCACCTGGCCTTTGGTGGATAGTTTGGTGGTCTCCATACGCATGTCCAAAAGTAAGAAAATAGTAAGGCATGCTAGTACAAAAGACGCGTGGCGGCAACTTTGCGTGGGAATCGCTACTCCGACTCGGCGTCGAGCCCCAGCTCCTGAATTTTCCGCGTCAACGTATTGCGCCCGATTCCCAGCAAGGTCGCCGCTTCAATCCGTCGTCCACCCGTATGTTCCAGCGCCTTGGTAATCAATGCCGCTTCAAAGGCGCGATTCAGGCCATCGAAAATATTCTTCTCGCCGCGTCCAAGCGAGGCCGAGACTTCGCGCTCCAGCGCCCGCTTCCAATTGCTGTCGAATGCCGCCGCCGGTCTTTCGCCGGCGCCGCGCACGTCAGGCGGCAGGTCTGCCACTTCCACCAACTGCCCGGGCGCCATCACCGTGATCCAGTGACACAGGTTTTCGAGCTGGCGCACGTTGCCCGGGAAATCCTGCTGCTCAAGGAAATTCAGCGCGTTTTCGCTGAGGCGCTTGGCATCGACGCTCAGGTCGCGCGCGCTCTTGGCGAGAAAATGCCTGGCCAGCAGCGGGATATCCTCACGGCGTTCGCGCAAGGACGGCAGACGCAGGCGGATCACATTGAGGCGGTGATACAGGTCCTCGCGGAACAAGCCCTGCTTGACGCGCTGGTCGAGGTCCTGATGGGTGGCCGCGATCACCCGCACGTTGGCGGTGATGGGCGTGTGTCCGCCGACGCGATAGAACTGCCCGTCCGACAGGACGCGCAGCAACCGCGTCTGCAAATCCGGTGGCATGTCGCCGATCTCGTCCAGGAACAGCGTGCCGCCATCGGCCTGCTCAAAACGGCCGCGGCGCATGGTGGCGGCACCGGTGAAGGCGCCGCGTTCGTGGCCGAACAGTTCGCTTTCCAGCAGATCCTTGGGAATCGCCGCGGTGTTGATGGCGATGAATGGCTTGCCGGCGCGCGGGCTGTGGCGATGCAGCGCATGCGCCACCAGTTCCTTGCCGGTGCCCGATTCGCCGTTGATCAGGACCGTGGCGTGCGATTGCGACAGTCGGCCAATGGCGCGAAACACCTCCTGCATGCTCGGCGCGGAGCCGAGTATTTCCGGCGTCTCGCCGGCGTCTTCCACCTCCGGCACTTCACGCATCGACTCATCCAGCGCGCGGCGAATCAGCTCGACCGCATGGTCGACATCGAACGGCTTGGGCAGGTATTCGAAGGCGCCGCCCTGGAACGCGGCCACCGCGCTCTCCAGGTCCGAGTAAGCGGTCATGATGATGACCGGCGTGGCCGGCAGCCGCGCCTTAAGTTGCTGCATGAAATCCAGTCCCGAGGCCCCGGGCATGCGGATATCGCTGATCACCACTTGCGGCGCACCTTTGGGCAGGGCATCCAGGCCTTCCTGCGCGGCAGCAAATGACTGGTAGGCGATGCCTTCGCGGGCCAGCGCTTTTTCGATCACCCAGCGTATCGATTTGTCGTCGTCAATTATCCAGACAGGCCGCATGAATCAGCTTTCAATGTGAAGGTGAATGGGGTTGCGCAGCGGGGTGGCAAGGCGCATGCGGGTTGAGCGACTGGCTTTCCTGCACCGGCAGCAAAACCGAAAAGCAGGTGTTCCCCGGGGCGCTTTCGAATTCGATGATGCCGTGATGCTGGCTGACAAAATTCTGTGCCAGCGACAGGCCAAGTCCGGTGCCGCCGTCGCGGCCGGAGACGAGGGGAAAGAAAATCTTGTCGCGCAGGGTGTCCGGCACGCCCGGGCCGTTGTCGACGATCTGTACCTGGATTGCGTGCCGGTAGCGCTGCTTGGCGAGCGTGACCTGGCGGGCGATGCGTGTGACCAGACGGATCTGTCCGCGCCCGTGCATCGCCTGGGCGGCGTTGCGGGTGATGTTGAGCAGGGCCTGGATCAATGGTTCCTTGTCGGCGATGAATTCCGGCAGGCTGGTGTCGTAGTCGCGGATGACGGTGATTCCGCTCGGAAATTCCGCCAGCACCAGCGTGCGTACCCGCTCCAGCACTTCGTGAATATTCAGACGGGCCATTTGCGGCAGGCGATGCGGCGTCAGCAGGCGGTCCATCAGGGTCTGCAGGCGATCGGCCTCGTTGACGATCACTTGCGTGTATTCCTTGAGGTCCGCCTCGTGTTCCAGGCCGCGCAACTCGCGCTCCAGCAATTGCGCCGAACCGCGAATGCCGCCCAGCGGGTTCTTGATTTCGTGGGCGAGGTTACGGATCAGTTCGCGATTCAATTCCTGGCGTTCGAGTATTTTCGCTTCGCGCGCGATCTTGAGCTGCTGGTCGAGGGCATGGAACTCCACGACCACACGCCCGCCATCACCGGGCGATGCGACGCAGGACGAATGCAAGACGTGGCTCGCCGCGGTCTCCAGCGTCAGTTCATTCTCATTGAAGCCGGCGTCGTGTTTCACCACCTGCTCGAGCATCGACAACAGGGCATGATTGCCGGTATGCCCGGCCGTGAACAGTCGCGCGAACGGCTGTCCCACCGCATTCTTCAGGCTGAAAGCAAACAGGTTTTCGGCGGCCGGGTTGGCGTACATCAGGACAAAGGACCGGTTGATGATAACCACGGCGGTCGAGAGCAAGTCGAGACCGGCGTAGTGTGAATGAGGTGAATGAGGTGAATGAGCGGTATTCTGGGTGTTCGGGGTATTCGACATCGGGGTGCCCTGGTGAAAAAGCAATTTCTGCGCCACCAACGGCGCATGCCTGAAACCAAGCATAGCGCCGAATTCGCGACCGCTGACATTGTCAGGTCTGTTTTTGCCTGAACCGGGCGAAAAAAACGCCGGAAGTTCTTCACTCCCGGCGTTCAAGGTATCGATCGGCAACCCGATCGAAAGGAGACGTGGTTCGTCGGGCTATTTCAGCGCGACCAGTTGTTCGCGAAGTTTCTGCAATTGGTTTTCATGCATCGCCACCTGATCCTGCAGGTTGCGCACCCGTTCGAAATGACGCTCTATTTCCGCGCGCGTTTCGGGACTGATCAAGGGTTTTTGCGCGGTGACCGCTTCCGATGTGGCGGCAAACGACGCACGCATCGCGCGCACGCCGCCGGATTGCTTCTGTTCTTCGCTCAGTTTGGCGCGGGAGGCAGCGAGCAACTGCAGCTCTGTTTGCAATTCGCCTTCCAGCAAGTGTTTCCGGGTGTCGGCACGGCGCTGTTCGGTCAAATCACTGATGTTGCCGAGCGAGGCGACCACCGAATTGTCCGGCGCCGGTGAGGTCTTTGGCGTCATCGCCTTCTGCGACTGGCTGGACAGGGGAAGTACCGCGGCTACTTGCACGGCGGGTTTGGCGGTCGGCACGGTCGGCACGGTCGGCACGGTCGGTTCGAGCAACACGGGCAACACGGCCGGGGCGGTGGCCACGGGGGCGACACGTGAGGTGACTTGCGCGTTGGCCGCACTGAGTGAACCGCTTGGCGTGGAGGGAATGACCGTCAGCGGTTCCAGGTCAACGCGCGCCCCGCCTTTGATTGGCGAATTGGCATACGTCACGCGGCCGCTTTCATCGACATGTTTGTAGATGACCGTTTCCATGCGTGGTGCCGCATTGGTGGCACGGGTGCCCGTCTGTGCGAGGGCGATCGCCGGCACCATCAAGCAGAAGAAACAAACGATTTTCGCGGGTCGGATCATGGTCTTTCACCGGGTCTGGAAATCGCACTGAGCGGTCTTCCAGCATACGACTCGGAAAATTCTTTTTCAACTCAAGGAGTTGTGGAGGGACCAGGGTCCGGCCACCATAGGTAGTCCGGCAGTCTGAAATGCGGACTTTTGACGGCGCTGTGGGGGTTCATTTGCCGGACCGCGATAAATCGTAGGGTGCGCACCGCGCACCGTTGTCGATATGCATTTGCGCTGGTGCGCAGTGCGCACCCTACGTCTGGCTTTGCACTGAAATAAACCGGAGGATTTCCGGCGGTCAAACGACAAAGGGCGGCGCAGTGGCCCGCGCCGCCCTTCAATCAACCTACCTGATAACTTTACGACGAGTAGTACATATCGAACTCGAGCGGATGCGTCGTCATGCGGAAGCGCGTCACTTCCTGCATCTTGAGTTCGATATAGGCATCGATCATCTCATTGGAAAACACACCGCCGCGCGTGAGGAACTCGCGATCCTTGTCGAGGTATTCCAGCGCCTGTTCCAGCGAGGAACACACCGTTGGAATCTTGGCATCCTCTTCCGGCGGCAGGTCATAGAGATTCTTGTCGGCCGGATCACCCGGATGAATCTTGTTCTGGATGCCATCGAGCCCGGCCATCATCATCGCCGCAAAGGCGAGGTACGGGTTGGCGGTCGGGTCCGGAAAGCGCACCTCGATGCGGCGCGCCTTGTCCGATTGAACATAGGGCACGCGGATGGAGGCAGAACGGTTGCGGGCGGAATAGGCCAGCTTGACCGGCGCTTCGAAGCCCGGCACCAGGCGCTTGTACGAGTTGGTTCCCGGGTTGGTGATGGCGTTGAGCGCGCGCGCATGCTTGATGATGCCGCCGATGTAGTACAGCGCGAGTTCGGACAGGCCTGCATAGCCGTTGCCGGCGAACAGGTTCTTGCCATTTTTCCAGATCGACTGGTGGACGTGCATGCCGGAACCGTTGTCACCAACCACGGGCTTGGGCATGAAGGTTGCCGTCTTGCCGTAGCTGTGGGCGACGTTATGCACGACATACTTCAGGCGCTGATTCCAGTCGGCGCGCTTCACGAGCGTTTCAAACTTGGTGCCGATTTCGCACTGGCCCGGGGCGGCGACTTCGTGGTGGTGTACCTCGACTTCGACGCCGACATCTTCCAGCGCGAGGCACATGGCGGAACGCATGTCCTGGAAGGAATCGACTGGCGGCACCGGAAAATATCCGCCCTTTACCGGGGGACGATGACCGAGGTTGCCGCCCTCGAATTTTGTGCCGGTCGACCAGGGAGCCTCTTCGGAATAAATTTTCACGCCGCAACCGGACATGTCGACATTCCATTCGACGGCATCGAAAATGAAGAACTCCGGCTCGGGTCCGAAGTAGGCGACATCGCCGATCCCGCTTGATTTCAGATACGCTTCAGCGCGATGGGCAAGCGAGCGCGGGTCGCGGTCATAGCCCTTGCCGGTTGAGGGCTCTATCACGTCGCAGGACATTACCAGCGTCGACTCGTCGAAAAACGGATCGATAAATGCCGATTCCGGATCGGGCATCAGGATCATGTCCGACGCTTCGATGCCTTTCCAGCCGGCGATGGAGGAGCCGTCAAAGGCATGGCCCTCGGTGAATTTTTCTTCGTTGAACGCCTTGACGGGTACCGTCACATGCTGCTCTTTGCCCTTGGTATCGGTGAAGCGGAAGTCGACAAACTTGACCTCGTTATCCTTCACCAGCTTCAATACATCTGCGACTGCCATGTTTTTCTCCTGAGTTGAAACGAAATGAGCCTGACTAGGTGCGAAACAATCATTCTAATGATCCGGCAAGTTGATGCCTCTTCCCACTTCCCGTCCATCAACTCGCCGCATTTTTCCTTTGCCGAATCCCTCGACCGCGGGAAAGTCACGGGGATGAGGGCGAACCCGCGCACGACAATGCCGCGCCGATTCAGGAATCAGATATTGAAAATAGCAGAAAACATGCCACCGACTGGAATCCCCTAAGCCTTTGAATTATTTTCTGAAATTAGCAGGCAACCCTTCCGGATGCGCCAAAGTGGTGCAGTTACATTTTTGACGCACCAAATTAGGGCAAAAAAAGCAGCGGCAGAAAATGCAATGCAACCTGATAATGTTTTTTGCCTATCCCCATATAAGTATATGACAGACCGTTATGCAGTGATCGGCCACCCGGTCGCACAATCGCGATCACCCGAGATCCATGCTTCGTTCGCGCACGAAACGGGACAGGCGATGTCCTATGAGCGGTTGCTCGCGCCGCTCGACGGGTTTGTGACGAGCGCTGACGCGTTTCGGGCAGGAGGTGGGCGTGGCGCAAACGTCACGCTGCCTTTCAAGGTCGAGGCCTTTCACTATGCAACCGAACTGACGGCACGCGCGCGGCAGGCTGGCGCGGTGAACACCCTTAAATTCGAAGGTGCGCGCGTTGTCGGCGACAATACCGACGGCGTCGGACTGTGCCGGGATATCGTCGACAACCTGAAGGTGCCGCTGTCCGGCACGCGCATCCTGCTGATCGGCGCCGGCGGAGCCGCGCGCGGCGTGATCGGGCCGTTACTTGCGGCGGCGCCGCAATTGGTCACCATCACCAACCGTACGCTTTTCCGGGCGGAAGAAATCGCCGCGCAATTCTGCAGCGTCGGCCCGGTAGACGCCGCGTCCGCCGCAGAACTGTCGACGCGGCGTTTCGACGTCGTGATCAATGCCACCTCGGCAAGCCTTGCCGACAGCTTGCCGCCGGTACCGGTGACTTGCTTCCAGCCTGGCGTGCTGGCCTACGAAATGCTGTACGGCAAAGGGCAGACGCCATTCATGACGCTTGCGGCGAGCGCCGGCGCCCGCGCGGAAGAAGGCCTCGGCATGCTGGTCGAACAGGCGGCCGAGGCGTTTTTTGTCTGGCGCGGGATTCGTCCCGCCACCGGCGGCGTACTTGACCAACTGCGTGCCCGGCTACGCGCCCAACCGGGTGCCCAACCACCGTCACAATTGCGCAGCGAATGATGCGCAAGTTCCTCAGCTATGCGGCGGCGCTGGTCGGCATATTCATCATCGCGATTCTCGCCTACCAGGGATATGTGGCGGTCAGGCTCTGGTGGTGGACCGATCACAATCCCTCCTCGACGGCGTTCATGGACGCGCGGCTGGAGGTGATGCGCGAGAAAAATCCTGCCGCCAGGCTAAAGACACAGTGGGTGCCCTACGAGAAAATCTCCAGTCACCTGAAGCGCGCCATCGTGGTGGCTGAAGACGACAAGTTTGTCGGTCACGAAGGCTTCGACTGGGAAGGCATCCAGAAAGCGCTGGAAAAGAACCAGAAAAAAGGCAAGGTGGTGGCCGGCGGTTCGACCATCTCCCAGCAACTCGCCAAGAACCTGTTCCTCTCCGGCGAACGCAGCCTGCTTCGCAAAGGCGAGGAGGCCATCATCACGGTGATGATGGAATGGATACTGGACAAGAAGCGCATCCTCGAGATCTACCTGAATGTGATCGAATGGGGCGACGGCGTTTTTGGCGCGGAAGCCGCCGCGCGGCACTACTTCGGCGTCGGCGCCGGTCAGCTTTCCGCTGAACAGTCGGCGAAGCTGGCGGCGATGGTGACGCGCCCGCGGTTCTATGACCGCAACCGCAATGCTCCCTGGTTGCTGAGGAAAGCCGAGATCATTCTCGAGCGCATGCCCAATGCGCAACTGCCCTGAGGAGCCCGGGAATGGAATTCGTCAGCTGGATTTTCTTTGGCCCCGCGAAACTGATTGCGCTCTGGCCCCATGCCGGCGTGGTCATTGCGGCAGGACTGATCACGTTGCAAGCGTGGTTGACGTGGCGGGCCGGGACCGCCTTCGGCCGCGGCTTCTTTCGCGAAGCAGCGGTTTTCACGGGCTTGCTTTGGCTGATCTTCAATGCTTTCGAATTGCAGATGTCCGCGTTTGCCGGCCGAACGGCAGGTACTTCGCTGAGACTCGAACTGATCGTCCTCGTGCCGATTCTTTATGTGCTGACGGCCGCTGCTGTGCTATCACTGGCAAGGCAAATGAAGCAGCCCGAACAGCCAGTCACGACGGATCACAAGGATTCAGGCGAATAACGGCTTGGCGCCCGGCGATGCCTGGGCCGCCAAATCACGCAAGCCCGCGAGCACGCGCAAGCGTCGCGCAGTGTCTAGCGCGTGGGGCGATCGTGCCGCGGACGCGGAATGTTGCGCGGGCGGGACGACGAGCGATTTTCAGGATGGCAGGACATGGTGTGAATAATCCGATCCGGCGGGGTGGCACGGCAGTGAATCCATTGCCAGACCAACCCGCAGGACCGGAATCTAACTCCCTTACCGCTTAGCCCATCGGCTTGATGAGCGGGGTGATCACCGGGGTGACCATCGGGGCAGGCTTTGCAGCCATTGGTTTTGCAGCAGCTTTCTTTTTGGGCGCAGCCTTTTTCTTGGCTGGCTTTTTCTTTGCGGCAGGTTTTTTCTTCGCAGCCGGTTTCTTGGCCGCTTTCTTTGCCGCAGGCTTCTTCGCTACCTTCTTCTTGGCAGCGGGTTTCTTAGCAGCCTTTTTTGCAGCGGGCTTCTTTTTCGCTGCGGGTTTCTTTGCGGCTTTTTTAGCAGCGGGTTTCTTTGCTGCTGGTTTTTTCACTGCTTTTTTAGCAGCGGGTTTCTTTGCTGCCGGCTTCTTTACAGCTTTTTTAGCTGCCGGCTTTTTCTTGGCTGTCGCCATGATCAACTCCTTTCGATGGTTGGACCGAATTGCTTTGTCAGCAGGTGGCGATGTGTTGCCAACCTACCAAGCATCCGTTCTGTCGAACGATTGAGTTATGGCTAACTGCAGCAGACTGACTTCAGTAGCAGAGCAACCTCACTCAACCCGGCCGCTTCTGCGCACTGAAAACAAAAAATGAAACAAGTGAGCTTCTGCAACACGGGCACTTGGTGAAACGGATTCTATTACAGAAGTTTTTTTGAACACCAGTTTTAGTGTGTGTCAAGCGCGATTATTTGCACACGACATTCGCGAAATGGTATCGAAACGATACCAATACTGATTTGACTGTGTGGTTTGCGGCGAATTTTTCGCATCGGCGAGCGTTGCGATTCGCGTTGCGCCGTGTGCTGAGCGCCCGGTGCCGCCGTTCGCACGCCGGTCGCCAAGAGGGAAAAGCACAGTCGCAATACCGTCATGCAACCCCTGCCGGCTCAGATATTTTCGCCGCTCACGAGAGTTTCAAACGATTCGCGCGCGCGCACTTCGCGCATCGCGCTTCCCGCCACCATCACCTCGGCTGCGCGCGGGCGCGAGTTGTAGTTCGAAGACATCACAAAGCTGTAGGCGCCCGCCGACAGTATCGCCATGAGGTCGCCTTCCTCCGCCTGCAGGCAGCGATCGTGGGCAAGCACGTCGGTGCTCTCGCACACCGGCCCCACCACGTCATAGGTGCGTGCGGCGGCCTTGCTTGCCGCGACCGCGACCACCTCGTGATAGGCCTGGTAGAGCGGCGGGCGGATCAGGTCGTTCATGGCGGCATCGACCACCAGGAAATTCTTTGCATCGGTCGGCTTGACGTATTCGACGCGGGTGAGCAGGACGCCGGCATTGCCTACCAGCATGCGGCCGGGCTCGAGCAGCAAGTCCACCTCGCGATCGCCGAGGCTGGCCTGCAGCGCGCGCGCGTAGGCATCAAGCGCAATCGTGCTCTCGTCCTTGTAGGTAATGCCGATGCCGCCGCCCGGGCAGACGTGGTGGATGGGAATGCCTTCAGCCTTCAATGCGTCGGCCATCGCAACGAGTCGGCCCATGGCTTCCTGCAATGGCGCATCGTCGGTCAACTGCGACCCGATGTGGCAATCGACGCCGGCAACCTCGATATGCGAAAGCGCCGCGGCCTTTCGATATACCGCCAGCGCGCGATCAAAGGCGACGCCAAACTTGTTGTTCCTGAGGCCGGTGGAAATGTAGGGGTGGGTCCTGGCATCCACATCCGGATTGACGCGCAGGCTGATTCTGGCGCGCATGCCGGTCGCGGCCGCGACGCCATTGAGCCTCTCCAGCTCGGGTTCGCTCTCGATGTTGAAACACTTGATGCCGGCCGCCAGCGCCAACTTCATTTCCGCCGCCGTCTTGCCGAGGCCCGAGAACACCACCTTGCGCGCATCGCCGCCTGCCTTCAGCACGCGCTGCAATTCGCCGCCGGACACGATGTCGAAGCCCGCGCCCAGTCGTGCAAACAGGCTCAACACGGCGAGATTGGAATTGGCCTTGACCGCATAACAAATGAGATAGGGCCGGCCGCCGCGCGCCGCCTTCAGCGCCTGGTCCAGCTGATGGTATGCGCCTGTCAGCGCCGCCTCTGAATAGACGAAGCATGGCGTGCCGAAGCGCGCCGCGACGCTCGCCAGCGCGACCCCTTCCATCATCAATTCGCCGGACGACGCGGCGCGCGCCACGCCGAATTTCTCGAGCGCGACACTCACGACGGTGTTGCCGAAATGAGTGCCGGCACCAGCGCTGACGGCAAAATCTTCGGTGTCTCCGCCGGCAGTTTGAGCGGCCCCTTTTGTCCGCACGCGGCGGCGCCAAGGCAGGCGAACAAAGCGAATAGAATGAGAGCGGAACGGCGCATGGCGGGTCGTGTTGGCGGGAATTGAAAGGATGGTATCACGGGTATGAACAGCCCCATTCACATGGCGGAGAGCGTCTTTCACGAGCGCGTCGACGCATTGCTGGCGTCGATCGAAAACGCGCTCGAGTCGGAGGATGCCGACATCGACAGCGAGATCAATGCCGGCATTCTCACGCTCGAGTTCGACAACGCCAGCAAGGTGATCATCAATCGCCAGACGCCGAATCGCGAACTGTGGGTGGCCGCCAAATCCGGCGGCTTCCATTTCCGTTTCGATGGCGCGTCGTGGCGCGACACGCGCAGCAATGAATCGCTCGAGTCGCTGCTGTCGCGGGTGATCTCCGAGCAGAGCGGCACTGTGATGTCAATCACACTTTGACGCGGAATGGAACATGTGATGATGCGTCGGCGCGCGAAAATTGCGGACTTGAAAATAATTCGTCCCTAGTTTAGTATCGCCTCAACACCAAAAAAACTTGGTTGAAAATCATCTTGATACAGTATCGACTCGAAACTATTATCTGTACGGCGTCCGCCAAGGCAATAAAGTCGGGTGCCATGGCTGCTGATATCAGGCGCGGTCGCCGAGGGCGCAGCGGGCGATTTTCAGCGGCGCTGCGCGGTGCTGCCGCGCGAAAACTTGCGGCCGCAAAGGCGTGACGCGCCATGGATAAGAGTCCGCAGGTTCTGCTTGAGCTGGTTGAAAGGCTCGGCAACCTGATGCGCGCCGAATTTCGCCGCGCCGGGTCCGACGAGCAATTGCAGCCGGTGCATGTCCATGCGCTGGTTTATCTGGCGCGCGCCAATCGCTACTCCAATACGCCGCAGGCAATGGCGGAATACCTGGGCCTCACCAAGGGCACGATGTCGCAAAGCCTGCTGCTGCTGGACCGGCGCGGACTGATCGAACGCTATCAGGACGACCTTGACCGGCGGGTCGTCCGGCTGCGGCTATCGTCCGCCGGCGACCAGTTCCTCAATGAGGTCCAGCCGCAACTCGCCTGGCAGCAGGCCACCCGCAACATCAGTCCCAATCGTATCCGCAATGCCGTCTCAGCACTGCGCGAGACCCTGACCACCTTTCAATCGGACAATGAAGGCCAGCCGTTCGGCGCTTGCCACGGTTGCCGGCATTTCGAGCGGTTATCGGCGCGGGCCTATCGCTGCGGGTTGATGGGCGACCGCCTTTCGGGTCCGGAGACCCGAAGGATTTGCTGGTTGTATGAGGAGAAGGGCACGGGGGTGGAGGAGGAAGAGGAGGATGAGGAATAGAGGATTGCCATATATGTATTAGGGGGGAACTCCAAAACTCGTCATTCCCGCGGAGGCTAGCGTCATTCGCAAAGGGCTATCGGCGTTACTTGCTGGGTGAGGATGCCGGGCTACCCCCGGCATGAGCGCCGGCTAGCCGAAGGTTTGATTAGGACCGCGGAAACCTAAGTCTCGCTTCCTGAGGCTGCGATACAAGCTCGACCCAACCCGAATTTTCGACGCACCCGCTAACGTGTATCTTGATTGTCCGAAGCGGCAACATTACCCCAACCGCCTCCTCGCCCGCCCAATCGCCAACCTTACCTGCCTGGGCGCCGTCCCCCCAATATGATCCCGGCTCGCGACCGAGCCTTCCGGTGACAGCACCGCAAACACATCCTCGTCGATCAGAGTCGAATACCCGCGCAGCGTATCCAGTGGTAATTCCGCCAGATCCTTCCCCAACTTTTCCGCATCTTTGACCGCCCGCGCCACCGCCTCATGCGCGTCGCGGAAGGCGAGCCCCTTCCTGACCAGGTAATCCGCCAGGTCGGTCGCCGTGGCAAATCCGCGCAACACGGCGGAGCGCATCCGTTCCGGTCTCACCTCAATCGCCGCCGCCAAGTCCGCCATGATGGTCAGCGAATCGCGCACCGTATCGACGCTATCGAACAGCGGCTCCTTGTCTTCCTGGTTGTCCTTGTTGTAGGCCAGCGGCTGGCCTTTCATCAGCGTCAGCAACGCAACCAGGTGCCCGTTGACCCGCCCGGTCTTGCCGCGAATCAATTCAGGCACGTCGGGATTTTTCTTTTGCGGCATGATCGACGACGAATAGCAGAACCGGTCCGGCAGGTTGATGAAGCCGACACTCTGGCTCATCCAGATGATCAGTTCCTCCGAGAAACGGGAAAGGTGGGTCATCACCAGCGCCGCGGCGGAAACGAATTCGATGGCGAAGTCGCGGTCCGACACCGCGTCGAGCGAGTTCTCGCAGACGCCGTCGAAGCCCAGTTCCTGCACCACAAACTCGCGGTCGATGGGATAACTGGTGCCTGCCAGCGCCGCCGCCCCCAGCGGCAGCTGGTTCACCCGTTTGCGGCAGTCGACCATCCTGGCTTCGTCGCGCGCCAGCATTTCCACATACGCCATGAGGTGATGGCCGAAAGTCACCGGCTGCGCCACCTGCAGGTGGGTGAAGCCGGGCATGATGGTGTCAGCGTGCTTTTCGGCCAGCTCGACCAGCGCCAGTTGCGTCGCGCGCAGCAGTCCGACCAGGGCGTCAATCTCGCTCCGAAGCCAAAGCCGGATATCGGTGGCGATCTGGTCATTGCGGGAGCGGCCGGTATGTAGCCGCTTGCCGGCATCGCCGATGGCGGCGATCAGGCGCGACTCGATATTCATGTGCACGTCCTCGAGATCCACCCGCCATTCGAACCGGCCGGCGCGAATCTCGGCCTCGATTGCGGCCATGCCACGCTGGATATCGGCCAGGTCCTGCGCCGAAATCACGCCCTGCCGCGCCAGCATCTTCGCGTGCGCCAATGAGCCCTGGATATCGACCCCGGCCAGCCGCTGATCGAATGTGACAGACGCCGTGAAGCGTTTGACCAGATCCGAGACCGGCTCGGAAAAGCGCCCGGAAAAATGGCCGGACGTTGGATTGGCGGAATCGACGGCGGCGGATGGGGGGAGTTTTTTTTCTGACATGCGGCGTTGTCTTTCGAAGGCGTTTTCGCTCAGAATCTAGCCTGCGTATCTCATGGGGACGCATTCGAGGGTGGGTGGATGGCCGAGTGATTTTTCGTTCGACTGCGAAGCCAATAGCACCGCTATTGGCGCCAAAGAGAACGGAAAAGCGCCGGCCGGGTTTGCCAAGTGAGGCCCGGCATCGAATGCGTAGGCCCGACGCGCCAAACTGGATTACCGTCAAATCAGCGCAACAACCAGCCGGAGACACAAATGCACGTGTGCGGGGCCGCCCCATGAAATACGCAGGCTGACAATGTCGAGTATAAAGCATCCCCCCGGCGGCCCTTCTTTGGGGTTCGCAGACGCACCGGCAAACCTGACGCCGGTGGCGCGGCTGCCGAATTTCTGCAACCTCGGCATCATGCTGCGCCTGCTGCTGATCGTGAACCTGTTGTGCGTCGCCGCCGCCGTGGTGCGCAGCAACGGGCAAGACGGGTGGGAGCAGTTCCTGCTGATTTCCGCCGTGGCCCAGCCGGTGATCATCCTCTCGCTGGTGACGTTTTGCGTGTTGCGCCGGCCATTGGCCCGGCTCGGCTACTGGCGCGGCGTGGCCGCGATTTTTGCGCTGGAATCCCTGATCGGCGCGGTGTTCTGGTTCCTGTTGCAGTCGATGCTGCCTTTTTCCCAGCCGATTGCGCCCTGGCAATTCGTCTTCTTCTTCGCCTTCACCACCGCGGTCGTGCTGCTGTACTTCGACTTGCGTGCCCGTTCACTCTCGCCCGCGCTGACCGAGGCACGCCTGCAGGCGCTGCAGGCACGCATCCGGCCGCACTTCCTGTTCAACAC
>JANNGY010000192.1:0-34881 GCA_031404095.1 Betaproteobacteria bacterium
TCCAGCGCATTCAACTCGTCCGGATCGATGCGATTTGGATGGCTCATCGCGACACTGCCGTTGCCGGCGTCACCGCCCGCCATGGCGGATTCGCGGTCCGCGATATCTTCCTGATTGCGAAGCCGCAGCAACTGGATGAAATGAAAACCGTCGACGATGGCGGAGGCCTCATCCGGCGGCATGCGCATCCTTTGCGCGGCGAGGCGAATGCGCTCCGCCGTATTGGAAGCGGCGACGCCATGCTTGAGCGCGAAGATTCGTCCGGCATCGACGAACGGCCGCGTGCCGTACTTCTTCAGGTCGATCGTTCCGGGCAATTCGCTGTCGTCGGCAACAAAGTCGCGCAGCACGCCCAGCGGCGGCCGCACCTGCATCGCGTTTTGCGCCATCAGCAGAAAGAACATGGAACGCGATGGCGCCTGCTGAATGAGCCATTCACGCAGCGCCTCGGCAAGTTCAAGGTCGCCGTGCAGCGCGCGAAAGTCGAAGAAAATTGCCGCGTTCAGCAACGCCTCGGGCTCGGGCGTCGCCATCCAGTCGGCAAAGGTCTTGCGCCATTCTCCCGGCGTCAGGCACCACTTCGGGTTGCGCGCCATGATGTCGCCCTTGCAGAGCGGAAAACCGCATTGGTCGAGGATGCGATTGGCGGCATCAGCAAACTTGAGGAACGCCGCGCGTGCATCGGCAATGCCCTCGACCAGCGGCGGCACGAATATCAGCGCGTTGTCCTGGTCGGTCGCCAGCGTCTGTTCCATGCGCCCCTCCGAACCGAGGCCCAGCCAGCACCACGGCATTTCCGGTGGCGCGTTCTCGCGCGCGGCCAGCGCGAGAGCGCGGCCCACCACCGCGTCATTCAGCGTCGTCACAAATTGCGTCAGCTGTTCGGCGCCGACCCCCTGGGCGAGCAGCGCGCCGGCAAGGCGCCTGACCTCGCGCGACGCGTGAGCCAGTGCCGGCGTGTTCTCCGATTGCTCGATCGCCTTCGCGATCTCGCCGAGTGAAAGGCGCTGAAGGGTGAACAGATCGCGCTCGGAGACGACGCCAATCAGCTTGTCCTCCTCCATCACCAGTACATGGCGGAATCGAAAGCGCGCCATCGCCTGCGCCGCCTCGAACAGCGCGGCGTTGAAAGGCAATGCATACGGCCGCCGCGTCATCGCCTTTTCGATCGGCGCATCCTGCGGAATGCCGCCCAGTGCAATCCGGTCCAGCACGTCGCGCTCGGTGAAAATTCCCAGTGGCTGCCCGTCGTCGTCGGCGATCACCATTGATCCGATGCGCAGCGCTTTCATGCTCTCCAGCACCTGGCGTATCGGCGTATCCGGCGTGACCGTGACCGGTTCACGGCGAATGATGGACTTGAGCGGACTCGCCAGACCCTGCGCATCCGACACCCGGGAAGTGTACTGGCTTTGCACGGTGCGGCGCGATTGGTCGAGCAACGCGGCAATGCGCCGGGTGGCGAAGTTGCGAAACG
This sequence comes from Betaproteobacteria bacterium, assembly GCA_031404095.1. Taxonomy (GTDB): domain Bacteria; phylum Pseudomonadota; class Gammaproteobacteria; order Burkholderiales; family Usitatibacteraceae; genus UKL13-2. The sequence continues at coordinate 1,478 of JANNGY010000192.1, forward strand.
GCCGCGATACATCCATGACGTGTTCAAAGTCGGCGAGTGGCAGCTGGTAGCAGAACGTATCCCGCATCGCGGTATAGGTGAGGACGCCGGGACGGCGCGCGATCAGCGCGCCCACCGGAAAGCATTCCCCTTCGGTCAGCGTGAGCGCCCATGCTTCCCCCGAACGGGCCTTTCCCTCCACACCGGTGACGCTGCCCTTTTGCACGATGTAGAAGTATTGGGAAATGCCATCCTGCGGCGCCAGCAAGGTTTCGCCCTTCGCGAAATACCGCAGCGAAAGCCGGGCGGCAATGTATTGCAGCGTGGAAAGTTCCATCGCATCAAATGGCGCATGCTGCCGCAAGTCTGCGACCGTCGAGGCGATCAGTGAGGGTGCGGGTTGTGTGGGCATGGCTTTATTTGCCGGTTGGCCTGCGATGTTGAAATGGCGAATCGAAGTGTTTAACCGTTGCCGGAAACCACAAACCCGCCATGAAACTCTAGCGCCGGCGAGCTTTTCCAGCCATTATCGGCTGGAAAGGCGCGCCATTGCTGGAGTTTTGCATCGAATACTTCAAAAAAACTGTCATTCCCGCGTAAGCGCATAAGCGCTAACTTAGGCACCGGTGGCCTGGAAAATAACTGTCATCCTGAGCGAAGCGAAGGATCTGGTCGCCGCGAGATCCTTCGCTTTGCTCAGGATGACATTGCGATTTATTGGCTGGCAACGCATTAAATTAGCGCATATGCGCGTAAGCGGGAATCCATTTTTTCGTAAGACACTGATATGTGTAGAAAATTGGATCCCCGCGTACGCGGGGATGACATATATTTTGGGTCTCGATCGATTCAACAAGCCTCGGGACGCCAATGAATTCAGATTGATTGCTTCAACTGTTCCAGTATCGCCGGATTTTCAAGCGTGGAAATATCCTGCGTGATTTCCTCGCCCCTGGCAATGGAACGCAACAGGCGACGCATGATTTTTCCGGAACGCGTTTTCGGCAGGTTGTCGCCGAAACGAATGTCCTTGGGCTTGGCGATCGGTCCGATTTCCTTGCCCACCCAGTCACGCAATACCTTGGCCATGGCTGCGGCATCGGCGCCGGTGGGCCGCGGCCCCTTCAGCACCACGAAGGCGACGACCGCTTCGCCGGTCACGTCATCCGGCCGGCCGACCACCGCCGCTTCCGCGACCAGCTTCGAGTTCGACACCAGCGCCGACTCGATCTCCATCGTGCCGAGGCGATGGCCGGCGACGTTTAGCACATCGTCGATGCGGCCCATGATGGTGAAGTAGCCGTGCTCCTTGTCGCGTACTGCGCCATCACCGGCGAGGTACAACTTGCCGCCGAGTTCCTCGGGGAAATAAGTCTTCTGGAATCTTTCCGGATCGCCCCAGATGGTGCGAACCATCGACGGCCAGGGACGTTTTACCACCAGGATGCCGCCGTTGCCGTTCTCGACGTCGTGGCCGGTTTCATCGACAATGGCCGCCATGATGCCGGGCAGCGGCAGGGTGCAGGAACCGGGCTTCAGCGGTGTCGCGCCGGGTAGCGGCGAGATCATGTGGCCGCCAGTTTCGGTTTGCCAGAAGGTATCGACGATCGGGCAGCGGCCGCCGCCGATATTTTCGTAATACCACATCCAGGCCTCGGGATTGATCGGCTCGCCGACGCTGCCAAGAATGCGCAGGGAATTGAGATCGTAATTTCGCGGGTGCGCCTTGGGATCGACCTCGCCCGCCTTGATCAAAGAACGGATCGCCGTCGGCGCCGTATAGAACACGGTGACCTTGTGCTTCTGGATCATGTCCCAGAAGCGGCCGGCATTCGGGTAGGTCGGCACACCCTCGAACACGAGCTCCGTGCCGCCGACCGACAGTGGCCCATAGGCCACATAGGAGTGTCCGGTCACCCAGCCGATGTCGGCCGTGCACCAGAACAAATCGGTCGGCTTGTTATCGAACGTCCACAGCATGGTCAGGTGCGCCCACAGCAGGTAACCGCCGGTCGAATGCTGTATGCCCTTTGGCTTGCCGGTTGAACCCGACGTGTAGAGGATGAACAGCGGATGCTCGGCACTGACCCACTCGGGTTCGCAGACATCGGCCTGCGCGGGCTCGAGGTCGTGCCACCAGTGGTCGCGGCCGGCCGTCATGTTGACCGCATTGCCGGTGCGCTGGTAGACGATAGTGGTCTTCATGTGTTCGCAACCGCCCAGCGACAGCGCTTCATCGACGATCGCCTTGATCGGCAGGGCCTTGCCACCGCGCATCTGTTCGTCCGAGGTAAGGACCGCAATGGCGCCCGCGTCGATGATGCGTTCCTGCAGTGACTTCGCCGAAAAGCCGCCGAATACCACCGAATGGGTGGCGCCGATGCGCGCGCACGCCTGCATGGCAATCACGCCTTCGATGGACATCGGAATGTAAATGATGACGCGATCGCCCTTCTTGATGCCCTTGGCGCGAAGCGCGTTGGCAAACCGGCACACGCGCTGGTGCAATTCGCGGTAGGTGATTCGCGTGACCGATCCGTCGTCGGCCTCGAACACGATTGCGTATTTGTCGGCGTTGCCGTTGGTGAGATTGCGATCCAGGCAATTGTATGAAGCATTCAGTTCGCCATCTTCAAACCAGCGATAGAACGGCGCCCTGGATTCATCGAGCACGCGCGTGAATGGCTTGTGCCAGGCGAGGTTCTCGCGCGCAAGGCGTCCCCAGAATCCGCTGTAGTCCTTCTCCGCTTCCTCGCACAGGGCGTGATAGGCGGGCATGCCGGAAATGGCCGCCTGTTTAACCAGGGCATCCGGCGGATTGAAGATACGGTGTTCGGTCGATACCGATTCGATGGACGAAGACATGCGATTCTCCTGTGTACGGTGCTCTGTTGGAAACAACCGGCGCCAAATGCGGGCCAATTTCGGCTGCGGTCGCAACTACTTTTCTCGTGGCTCAATTCTAAACAGAAAGCCACGGTCGCGGTATGGCGCTGACCACCTATTACACGCGGGAAACCTGACAAAACGCTTACGGCGTCAAGACCGGCGCAGCGAGCCCGTCCCCAACCTTTCGCAGTATCATCAAGGCGTGACCAACAAATTGCAAAGTGCAACTCCGGGGCGGCACTTTGGTCCCCGGACCGCCCAGGTCAGCGCGCATCTCTCCAACCATGCCGAACGCCTTTAATTTCGCTGAATCGCCGTTTGACAGCCTGAGCCCGGACGAGCAACGGCTGGTGCGCGACAGTGTCGACATCGCGTACTTCCCCATCGGCGAGACCATTCTGGATGTCGGCGTCACACCCACGCACCTGTTCGTGATCATCAAAGGCGTGGTCCATCAGTACGAGGGCAACGAAGTCAGCAACGTCTATGGGATCAACGACTGCTTTGACGGCCGTGGCCTGGTCGCGGAGCAGGTCAGCAGCCGATTCGTTGCGGCCGAGGAAGTGGTGGCGTACCAGCTCGCGAAAAAAGCCGTCAGCAAATTGATCGCCGGCAACGCCACGTTTGGCGCCATGCTCTTCTCCGATCTTTCCGACAAGTTAAGCGCCATTTCGCAGCGGAAGAGCCAGCACGAATTGCAATCATTGACCATGGCGCGGGTCGACGAAGCCTTTGTTCGGCCGGCGCATTTCGTCGATGCCGCGACCGATATCGTTTCGGTCGTCAAACTTTTCCAGTCGGAACGCACCACCACCGTGCTGGTTCGGGACGATTCATCCGAGCCGCCTCGCCTGGGCATCTTCACCCACACCGGGCTGCAAAGGGCGATATTGACCGGCACCCCCCTGGGCACGATGCCGGTTGGCCAGCTGGCCAATTTTTCGCTGATTTCGGTTCGGCCCTCCGACCAGTTGGGTGATGCGCTCGCGGTCATGATCCAGAAACGCGTGCACCGGGTAGTGGTCGCCGGAGTCAATGCCGATGGCGGCGTCGACAGCGAACGCATCACTGGCATTCTGGAGGCCCTGGACCTGTTCAGCTTCCTGTCGAATCACTCGTACCTGATCAGCATCCAGATCATCGAAGCCACCGACATCGGCACGTTGGCGCAAGCGGCCAAACACATCAATCGCTCCATTGCGCTCCTGCACCAGAGCGGCACCAAGGTCAGCCTGATCGCAACCCTGGTGCAGGAACTCAACGCCCGGCTGTTTGAGCGGACCTGGCAGCTGATCGCACCCGCCGACCTGGTGGCCAACAGTTGCCTGTTTGTGATGGGCAGCGAAGGCCGTGGTGAGCAACTATTGAAAACCGACCAGGACAATGGGCTGATTCTGCGCGATGGCTATGTCCCGCCCGCCGATCTGGAGGAAATCTGCAACCGCTTTTCCGCCGCTTTGCGCGACTTCGGCTATCCGGATTGCCCGGGCAACATCATGGTCAGCAATCCCGTCTGGCGGCAGACTGCCGGCGATTTTGCACGCATGACGCGCCAGTGGTTGATGATGCCCACGCCGGACAGCCTGATGTCGCTGGCCATCTTCATCGATTCGCACACGGTGTGTGGTGACGGCAGCCTGCTTGACGAAGTACGGCGCGGTGTTTTTGCGCTGGTAGGTCATAGCGACGCGATGCTGGCCCGGTTTGCATCGGCGATCAACTCCTTCCAGGACAGCGGCGGGTGGTGGAATCGCCTGCTGTCGCGGGGCGACCAGAATGAAGAGGTGCTGGATCTGAAGAAAGCGGGAATCTTTCCACTGGTCCACGGCATCCGCAGCATGGCGCTGGAACAACGCCTGACCGACCTCGGCACCGCCGCGCGAATTCAGGGGTTGGTGGCGGGTGGCAAGCTGACTGAAGCGATGGGGGCGGACCTGACTGAGAGCCTGCACTTTTTCATGGGGCTCAAACTGAAAGTCGGCCTGTCGGAACTCGCGATGAACCGCCCGGTGTCCGGTGGCATCCAGATGTCGAAACTGAGCAGCCTGGATCGCGACCTGCTGAAGGATACGCTGGGCGTGGTCAAGCGCTTCAAGCTGATGTTGACCCAGCGATACCATCTCGACATGATCTGAAGATGGCTGCGATATCCCCGACTCACTGGTTCGAGTATGTGAAAAAGCAGTGGCTGCTATATCACCTCGACAATCGGGAATTTCGCTTCATGTTTGAACCGCCCCCCGCCAATGAATGGGTGGCGCTGGATTGCGAAACGACCGGCCTGAACGTCAACACCGATGAAATCATCTCCATTGCCGCGGTCCGCATCGCCGGCAACCGGGTCATGACCAGTGAGCGGCTGGAACTGCTGGTGCGCCCGGAGCGGCGCGTATCCGCCGAGAGCGTGCGCATCCACCAATTGCGGGAAAAGGACGTCGCCAAGGGGATGGCGCCCGAATTGGCCATGACGCAACTGATGCAGTTCATCGGCAGCCGCCCGCTGGTCGGTTACTACCTGGAATTCGACATCGCGATGATTGACCGCGCCCTGGCGCCGATACTGGGCATCGACATGGGCCTGCCACAGCGCCGCAACGAAGTCTCCGCCATGTATTACGACTACAAATTCCGGCAACTGCCGGCACACCAGCAGGATCGCCGCATCGACTTGCGATTCGCCACGCTCATGAACGATCTCGATCTGCCGCTGCGCAATGCGCACGATGCCCTCAATGACGCGGTCATGGCAGCGCTGGCGTTCGTCAAATTACGCCAACTCCTGGCCGCCGGAAAATAGCTTGCCGGCAGCCAGGCGGGGATTTATCAATGCCCGGACGCGCCCGACGCGCCGAGGCCAGTCTCGGACCGCACCTGCTGCGCCTTGAACGCCGCGCGTTCTTTTGCTGCTTGCGGGCTCTTGTCGAGTATCGAAAACAGCCAAATGCCGACAAAGCCGATGGTCACTGAAAACAGCGCCGGTGATGAATACGGGAACAATGCCGAACCCTTGGCGTAGCCCAGCGTCGCTTCCCACACCGAGGGCGAGACGATGGTCAAGCCCACGGAGGAAATCAACCCCAGGAACCCGCCGATAACCGCTCCCCGGGTGGTGCAATCCTTCCACAGTACCGCCATGAACAGCACCGGGAAGTTGGCGGAAGCCGCAATGGCAAAGGCCAGCGCGACCATGAAGGCGATATTCTGTTTTTCGAACGCGATCCCCAGCGCGACCGCGAGGACGCCCAACGCCAGGACGGTCAGCCGCGATACTCTGAGTTCCGCGGCGCTATCAGCCTTGCCTTTCTTGACCACGGTCGCATACAGGTCGTGCGATACGGCCGACGCACCGGAAAGCGTCAGGCCGGCCACCACCGCCAGGATGGTGGCAAACGCGACGGCCGATATAAAGCCGTAGAAAACATTTCCCCCGACTGCCTTCGCCACCAGCACCGCGGCCATGTTGGCGGACCCGCCGCCGCCTTTGATGATGCCATTGGCGGTATCGGCAAACTCAGGATTGGTCAGCACCAGCGTAATGGCACCAAAGCCGATAATGAAGATCAACACATAGAAGTAACCGATCCACGTGGTGGCCCAAAGTACGGACTTGCGCGCCTGCTTCGCATCGGGCACCGTGAAGAAGCGCATCAGGATATGGGGAAGGCCGGCGGTGCCGAACATCAGCGCCATGCCGAATGAGATCGCCGAAATCGGGTCCTTGATGAATCCGCCTGGGCCCATGATCGCAAGACCAATGCTGGCCGCTTCCGACGGCGTCTTGCCGCTATTTGCGGCGATCTGGGTTCTGACTTCAACCCCTTTTGCGAACAGCGCCTCGGGACTGAAGCCGTACTGGGCCAGAACCATGACCGCCATGAATGTCACGCCGGCCAGCAGCATGACGGCCTTGATAATCTGTACCCAGGTGGTGGCGGTCATGCCGCCAAACAGCACGTACACCATCATCAGGCCACCGACGATGACCACAGCGATCCAGTATTCCAGTCCGAACAGCAATTTGATGAGGGCGCCGGCGCCCACCATCTGTGCAATCAGGTAAAACAACACCACGACCAGCGTTCCCGACGCCGCGAATACGCGGATGGGGGTCTGTTTAAAACGATAGCCTGCAACGTCGGCAAAGGTGAACTTGCCGAGGTTACGAAGGCGCTCCGCCATCAGGAAGGTGATGATCGGCCAGCCGACCAGGAAACCGATCGAGTAGATCAGGCCATCGTATCCGGTGGCCATCACGGCTGCCGAGATACCCAGGAAAGACGCCGCGGACATGTAGTCCCCGGCGATCGCGAGGCCATTCTGGAAGCCGGTGATACCACCACCCGCCGTGTAAAAATCGGCGGCCGATTTCGTTTTGGCGGCCGCCCATTTGGTGATGAACAGAGTGGCGATCACGAACACCGAGAACATGCCGATGGCAACCCAATTCGTGGCCTGCTTGTCCACCTGGCCCAGGTCACCGCCCGCCGCCCATGCCGCGCCGGCAATCAGGCATGCCGCGGCCCCCGCGAATGCTTTGAACGTCGCTTTCATTTGGCGGCCTCTTCCAGTATTTCCGCGGTCAGCTGGTCATATTCGCCATTGGCGCGCCGCACATAGATGCCGGTGATCACGATGGTGAAAATAATCACGCCCATGCCGATGGGAATGCCGAGCGTGGTCACGCCGCTGCCGATGGGCTGGGCCAGAAACGGTTTGTTGAATGCGATCAATGCGATGTAGCCGAAATACACCACCAGCATCAGGACGGTGAGGATCCAGCCGAAGCCGGTGCGCTTGCGCCGCAGTTCGTGATATTTCGGGTTGGCTTCAATCCGGTCAACTATTGAATCATTCATGATGGATCTCCTGGTTGAATGCGGGGAAAGACGCCGCGCTAACCCCATTACATTCCCTCAAACTGACATGACGCTTACAGCCTTCCGGCCAATGCTTGATAAAGTTATCTTATGTCTTTTATAAGACTTATTGACGCGCTGCAACATTGGGTGTAATTTGGAAGCGCATTGGGCCTAAACCATCGGGTCCCAACCCCGCACACCCTGTCCGACGGAGAACACCATGAATCACGCTGAAGCCGAGCATCTGCCGCATTCGCCACCCGCGTCCACGTTGCAGTCGATGGTCTCGGCCGACATGCTGGGTGACTACTGGCCCGGCATCCAGATTTATTACCCCCCGGTCAAATATGCGCCGTCCCTTGGCATCTACGAAGATCTCGAGCAGGCCTCGCAACGATTCAAGAAACACGCCTGGGGCACCACGTCGCACACCTTGATTTTCGACCTGGAAGATGGCTGCCGGCAGAAGGAGATGTCGCGCGAACTGCTGCGCCGTGAATTGCCCGGCATGCACAAGCGCAAGGAAGTGCAGGTCGCCGTCCGTATCAACCCCTTCCGCACCGAAGAATATGAAAAGGACCTGCAGATGGTGCGGGACCTGTCGGATCACATCGATGTCGTGATGCTGGCCAAGGCCGGGGAAGCGTATGGCTCCCCCGAGATTCGCGATCTGTCGGCCTTGCTGATGGGCTTCAATCACCGCATGACGATTCAGCCGATCATCGAGCATCCGAAATCACTGAAGATCGCGCCGGACCTCATGCAGTACTCGACCGTCAAGCATGTGGTGTTCGGCATCCACGATTTCTCCAAGGCGATGGGCATTCAGATCACGCCGCGCAACTGGACCAAGGAACTCGCCTATTTCATGAATCAGGTGCTGTTCGAGGCGCGCATCGCCGGCAAAGGCGTGATTGGCGGCGTGGAGACGCTGATCGGGCAATCGGCCATGCCGGAAAATTTTGTCGAGCCGGACGATGTGCGCCGCTGGCTGGATTTGCATGGCGATGAAGAGAGCCGCGTGGTGTACGGTCATGCCTGCGAAGAAGCCGCGATGGGCATGACCGGCAAACAGGTCATTCATCCGTCACACATTCACCCCTGCAAAGTGGCGTACACGCCCTCGCCCACCGACCTCAAGACAAAAAGCGGGATTCTGAAAGCCGCCATCGAAGCCGATGCGCTGCTCGGTGGCGCCATCAAGTTCAATGGAGAAATGCTCGATCCGCCCATGTTCGGCAAGGCTTTGCAGACCTTGTTGCGCGCCCATGCCCTGCACGCGTTGTCGGATACCGATACCGCGTTCGCCATTGAAGTACTGCGGAGGCTGCCGGCGCAGGTGGTGCGCGAGAACTGGCCTTATGGGGTCATCCTTTAGGAAATCGAGATGCAGATCGCCATTTGGCGCGCCTTTCCAGCCTCTTTAGGCCCAGAAAGCTCTCCAGTGCTTTTATCTATACGACAGGCAAAACAATTCCTGAACCACAGAGGACACAAAGAACACGGAGAGAAGCCAGGAGAATCCTCAAGTTTTTCTCTGTGTTCTCTGTGTCCTCTGTGGTTCAAATGCCCTTGACCTTTACATGCCCATCATGAACGCAAAAGCCTCCTTCCCGCCTTTTCCCGCCTGGACCTGGCAGGTCCCGGAATTTTTCAATATTGGCGTTGCCTGCACCGACGCGCATGCTTCAACGGAGGTTGAAAACCGCACCGCCATGATTGTCGAGGACGATGCGCTCGGCACGTCGAGCGCGACCTACGGACAACTTGCGGCAAGGACCAGCCAGTTCGCGCAGTTGCTTCGCAAACATTCCATTGAGCCGGGCGATCGTGTGCTGATCCGCCTGCCGAATTGCCTCGACTATCCGACCGCGTTTCTCGGCGCGATGAAGGCGGGTTGCATTGCCGTGCCCACCTCGACGCTGCTGACCACCGATGAAGTGCTGTACCTGGCCAAGGATTCCGGCGCGAAGGTGCTGGTGATGGACCATGCAGCGTGGGAGCATTTGTCGCTGCGCATCACGGAAGCACCGGACACACAACTGGTACTCCTCTCCGGAAAGGGCAAGCGTCTTGAAAGTACGCCGCTTGTCGCGATCGATTTGAAACCCGCCCTTGACGCCATCACGGCCTGGTCCGCGCCTCATGCCACGCGCGCCGGCGACCCGGCGTACCTGGTCTATACCTCGGGCACCACCGGATTCCCGAAGGGCGTACTGCATGCGCACCGCGCCGTCGTCGGCCGCGAACCCGCCGCCGAGTACTGGTTCAATTTCGATCCCAACAACGTCGACCGCATCCTGCACTCAGGCAAGTTCAACTGGACCTATGTCCTGGGTTCCGGCCTGATGGATCCCCTTTATCGCGGCAAGACCGTCATCGTCCACGAGGGCAAGAATGATGCCGACCTGTGGACGCGCCTCATCGCCAAACACCAGGCGACCATCTTCATCGGCGTGCCCACCATTTACCGCCAAATTGTGCAAAAGACGAACACGACCAAAGCCGATGTGCCGTCATTGCGTTTCTGCATGAGCGCCGGGGAACATCTGTCGGATGACATGCTGGCCGCGTGGCGCGCGCGCTTTGGCATGGACATTTTCGAAGCCGTCGGCATGAGTGAATTCTCTTACTATCTTTCGCAAAGCATTCACCGCCCGATCCGCGCGGGCTCGGCGGGTTTTCCGCAGCCCGGGCACGACATCCGGCTGCTCGACCCCGAAACGCGAGAGGAGGTCGCGCGCGGCGATGAAGGCATGATTTCGGTTCCGGAAACAGATCCCGGCCTGTTCCTGCGCTACTGGAACCAGCCGGAGGAGACGGCGAAGTATCGCCATGACGGTTATTTTTTCACCGGCGACTACGCCAGGATCGACGAAGAGGGTTACCTCTGGTTCCTCGGCCGCAAGGACGACATCATCAAGAGCTTTGGTTACCGGGTCTCGCCCTATGAGGTCGAGCGGGTGCTCAAATCGCATCCGGCCGTGGCGGATTGCGCTTGCGTCGGCGAGGAAGCCGAGAAGGACAAGCTGCTGGTGGTTGCGTATGTCATTGCCCAGCCCGGCGCGGCGGTGACGGCGGAACAATTGCAGGCATTCGGCAAGGAGCATCTGGCTGCCTACAAGGCGCCCAAGCGTATCTACCTCGCCAAGGAATTCCCGCGCACCAAGAATGGTAAAATCTTGCGTCGGGAAATCAGTCCGGTGATTGCCATTTCCCAATAGCAGAGGCCTTGCCCGTCGCGTGCCTGTCGTCCGGCGGCCGTCATGCCGTTGTCACGGGCGCGGGTGAAAATCGCCGAGTTCCTTCCCGCGCAAAGCTGCTTTGCGCGGGTTTTCCCATTTAATTTTCGGATCAATCCATGGAAGAAAAAATCAAGGCATTGCGAATGAAACCGTTACCGGCCATCATTTTCTGGAGCCGCTGGCTGCAATTGCCCCTATATCTCGGCCTTATCCTGGCCCAAGCCGTCTACGTGTTCCTGTTCTGGTCCGAATTGTACTACCTGATTCTCTCGGCCTTTGGCAACGAATCCGCGCTCCAGCATATCCTCTCCTCCGTTACGGTCGAGGGCGCCGTCCCGCCGACCAAGCTCAACGAAGTCACCATCATGCTGGTGGTGTTGGGTCTGATCGACGTAGTGATGATCTCAAACCTGCTGATCATGGTCATCGTCGGTGGATACGAGACCTTCGTGTCGCGCATGGGGCTGCAAGGTCACCCCGACCAGCCGGAATGGCTGTCACACGTCAACGCTTCCGTCCTGAAAGTAAAGCTCGCGACCGCCATCATCGGCATCTCGTCGATTCACTTGCTCAAGACTTTCATCAACGCCAAGGCCTACATGCAGAACGGCGAGTGGATTGCGCAGACGGTCATACACATCACCTTCCTGCTGTCCGCGCTCGCCATTGCCTACAGCGACAAGATCATGTCTCACCAGGTTAAAGCGGTGGTGAAACCCGGCGTCCCGCACTAGGAGTCCAGCATGACCACCATCAAGCAGGAAGACTTCATCTCGTCGGTCGCCGATGCTTTCCAGTACATCAGCTATTACCATCCGGTCGATTACATCAAGGCGCTGCACGAGGCTTACCTGAAGGAAGAGTCTCCCGCCGCAAAAGACGCGATGGCGCAGATCCTCATCAATTCGCGCATGGCAGCGGAGGGGCATCGCCCGATTTGCCAGGACACCGGCATTGCCATCGCCTTTATCCGCGTCGGCATGGACGTGCGTTGGGAGACGAAGCTCTCGCTGGAACAGATGGTCAACGAAGGCGTCGGACGCGCCTACAGCGACGTCGACAATCCGCTGCGTGGCTCGATGCTGGCCGATCCAGACGGCAAGCGCACCAACACCGGCAACAACACCCCGGGTGTGACGCACGTGGAGTTGGTGCCGGGCGACAAGGTGGAAGTCATCGTTGCCGCGAAGGGCGGCGGCTCGGAGAACAAATCCAAATTCGCCATGCTGCTGCCGTCGGACAACATCGTCGACTGGGTGCTGCAGCAGGTGCCGACGATGGGCGCGGACTGGTGCCCGCCGGGACTGCTGTCGCTCGGCATCGGCGGCTCGCCCGAGAAAGCCATGCTGGTGGCGAAATGGGGAATGATGGAACCGTTCAACATGCATCAGTTGATGGCACGCGGCCCGAAGAATCGCGCCGAGGAACTGCGTCTTGAAATCTTCGAGAAGGTGAACGCCCTCGGTATCGGCGCGCAAGGATTGGGGGGGCTCACCACCGTGCTCGACGTGAAGGTCAATGACTATCCCACTCACGCCGCGTCCAAGCCGGTTGCCTTGCTGCCTAACTGCGCCGCCACGCGCCATGTGCATTTCACGCTCGACGGTTCCGGCCCGGCGAGGCTCGAGCCACCGTCACTTGAAGACTGGCCGAAACTCGCACTTGACTTCAAGACCTCGCGCCGCGTCAATCTCGATGGCATCACCAAGGCGGAGATCGCGTCCTGGAAATCGGGCGAGACTTTGCTACTTAACGGCAAGATCCTCACCGGTCGCGATGCCGCGCACAAGCGCCTGACGGAAATGATTGCGAAAGGCGAGAAGCTGCCGGTTGATTTCACCAACCGTTTCATTTACTACGTCGGCCCGGTCAATGCGGTGCGCGATGAAGCGGTGGGGCCGGCTGGCCCGACCACGGCATCCCGCATGGACCGATTTACCCGCACCATGCTGGAACAGACCGGCCTGATCGGCATGATCGGCAAATCCGAACGCAAGGATGTCGCCATCGAAGCCATCAAGGACAACAAGGCGGTGTATTGCATTGCCGTCGGCGGCGCGGCTTACCTGGTGTCGAAAGCGATCAAGTCTTCAAAACTGATTGCGTTTGGCGAACTCGGCATGGAAGCGATCTATGAATTCGATGTCAAGGACATGCCGGTCACCGTTGCGGTCGATTCAATTGGTGATTCGGTACACAAGCTCGGGCCAAAAGTCTGGCAGGCCCGAATTGGCAAGATACCCGTGGTGGTCGCTTGATCGTTTGCCGTCGGACTGCGCAGGAATATCCAGATTCACATCGGCTTTGAATTCCGAACTTCCCAATCCGCCGAATCCTCTCCCTGACCCGCAGTGCAACAGCGCGTCGGGCCCGCACATCTCTGTAATCGTTGGTTCGATCGGCTACCGGCGGCTGCTGACGACGCTGATTCACGCGGCGCTGCCGTTGGCGGAAATCGAGGATGTCGATCCCTTTTCGCAGACGATGCGGGGTTCCGGCATCTCCTTCGGCACCCACAGCGACCTGATCATCCTGGGAGGCATCGGCACTGAAGCCGAGGCCTTGTCTGCCTTGCAACGCCTGCGCGCGCGCGAAACGTGCCCACCGGTCATTCTGCTGGCGAGCCATGAACTGGAACCGCTGGCGTCTGGCCTGTGTGCCGCCGGCGCGGCCACCGTGTTGCTGAAGGATGCGCTTTCCCTGAATGCGCTCACGGACGCCATCTTGCGCCTGACCGGCGGGTCGCGGTCACCAGCGAGCGCGCCCGCCATACCGCGCAAGTATGGACAATTTGCCTTCACAGTAGATGGGGAACGGGTGGTACTGGCCGTCGACGGCTACCGCTCGCTGGCCACTCTTTCGGCCAATCCCATGGCACAGGTGATGTCCGCGGAAGCAATCGACGACAACGCGCGTGTCGTGATCAAGTTCCCCTTGTCGACGCCCTATCACGACGCCGCCGTGGTGCAGCGCTTTTGCGAACGGTATGCGTATTTTTCAAGTCTGCGCGGCCGCAGCGTCGTCCGCTATCTCGACGCCGGCATTGCCGGGTCCTGGCCATACGTGGTGCTGGAGTATTTGTCGGGTGGCGACCTGCGTCGCCGCATGGCGGACGGGCTTGCGACCAGCGCCGCGATCGCGATTCTGCAGCAGATCGCACGCGCGCTGCTGGATGTGCATGCGGGCGGATTCGCGCACATGGACTTGAAGCCGGAAAACATCTTCTTTCGTGACGATGGCAGTCTCGTGCTGATCGATTTCAACATTTCCACGCGCATGGGGGACGTTACCCGCAATGTGATCAGCGGCGACGTCATGGGCTCGCCGTTCTACATGAGCCCCGAGCAGGGCCGTGGTGTGCCGGTCGACGGCCGTAGTGACCTTTACAGCGCCGGTGTCGTTTTCTACGAAATGCTGACCGGTGAGCGGCCATTTTCGGGCGAGAATTCAGCGCAGGTCATTTTCCAGCATCTGCACGAGGAAGTACCCCTGCTGCCCAGACGAATTCGTGATCTCCAGCCGATCGTCGATCGGCTTCTGAACAAGAATCCGCAGGATCGATTCGCCAATGCAAGCGAGTTGATTGAAGCACTGACTCCGTTGCGCGAACGGTACGGAGCGACAGATGATCGTCGTGCCGCCCCGTCGTCCTGATGTCATGATGCCCTGCGGTTCAGCCGACGCACTGTTCTTCGCGCGCCTTGCGGCGGGCTGCCGTCCGCTCTTTATCCTGACTTCCAATGCGCTGGACGCTGAGCGGCTACGCGAGGAAATCAGCTGGTTTGGACCCGCGCTGCGCGTTCACCGGTTGCCCGATTGGGAGACATTGCCTTACGATCAGCTTTCGCCGCACCCGGACCTGGTATCGGAACGGCTGGCAACGCTGTATCAGTTTTCACAGGGACAATTCGACGTTGGCATCGTGCCGGTGACCACCGCGATGACACGCCTCTGCCCGCGCGAATATCTTTCCGGTCGATCGTTCTTTCTCAAGACCAAAGCGCACCTTGACCTCAATCGCCTGCGCGAGGATCTGACACTGGCCGGCTACGCGCACACCAGCCAGGTGATGGCGCCGGGCGAGTATGCGGTGCGTGGCGGACTGGTGGATCTGTTTCCCACCGGTAGCACCGTCCCTTATCGAATCGACTTGTTCGGCGACGAAGTCGAGGCTATTCGCACCTTCGACGTCGATACCCAGCGCAGCATTTATCCGGTCAACGAAATCCGCCTGTTGCCGGCGCGCGAGTTTCCGCTCGACAAGGAGGGACAGAACCGTTTTCGCGAAAGTTTTCGCGATCACTTCGAAGGTGACCCTGCCAAGAGCAGGATGTACAAGGACGTCTCGACGGGCATGGCGCCGAATGGCATTGAGTACTACTTGCCACTGTTCTTTTCAGCGACGGCAACGGTGTTCGATTACCTGCCGGCGACGTCACGGGTGTTCGTGCATGGCGATGTTTCGGCGCGCGCCGAGGAATTCTGGCTGGACACCAAATCCCGTTACGAATTGATGCGTGGCGACAAGGACCATCCGCTGCTGCCGCCCGCGGAAGTTTTCCTGCCGGTCGACGAATTGTTCGGTGGACTCAAGCGCTTTGAAAAACTCGATCGCGCGGATATTTTTCCAACGACGCTGGCGCTGCCCGCACTCGAGGTCGATCGCCGTGCCGCCGACCCGCTCACCAAATTCCGTGCCTTCGCCCAGTCATTCAGCGGCAGGATTGTCGTCGTCACGGAAGGCATCGGGCGACGTGAGACCGTCAACCAGTTTCTGGCCGAGAATGGCCTCGGCTCCGAACCGGTAAATGACTTTGCGGGTCTTGGTGCCCTGACCGCCAGACTGGGACTGACCTTCGCACCGCTTCAGGCGGGATTCATCCTGCCTGACGAGCAACTCGCCTTCGTGACCGAGAATGAGTTGTATGCCTCGGAAGTGAGGCAGACGCGGCGACGCGACAAGTTCCGCACCAGCACCGAAGGCATGCTGCGCGACTTGGCCGAGGTCAACATCGGCGATCCGGTGGTGCATTCGCAACACGGCATCGGCCGCTATGCGGGACTGGTGACCATGGACCTGGGTGAAGGAAGCCAGGAATTCCTGGAGTTGCATTACGAAGGTACCGACAAGCTGTTCGTGCCGGTTTCGCAACTGGCGGTCATTTCGCGCTATACAGGCGCCAATCCCGACAGCGCCCCGCTGCATCGCCTCGGCAGCGGGCAATGGGAAAAGGCGCGCCGGAAAGCGGCCGAGCAGGTGCGCGATACTGCGGCCGAACTGCTTAACCTCTATGCGCGCCGCGCCGCGCGCCAGGGATTCGCTTTCCCGCTGAAGTTAAATGAGTTCGATGCCTTCTCGTCTTCGTTTCCATTCGAGGAAACACCCGATCAGGCCACCGCCATCAAGGCCGTCATGGCGGACATGACTTCCGGCAAGCCGATGGATCGCCTGGTTTGCGGCGACGTTGGATTCGGCAAAACCGAGGTCGCCTTGCGCGCGGCGTTTATCGCCGTGGCGGCGGGAAAACAAGTCGCCATCCTGGTGCCGACCACGCTGCTGGCGGAACAGCACTTCCAGAATTTCTCCGACCGCTTCGCTGAATGGCCGGTGAAGATCGCCGAGTTTTCGCGATTCCGCAGCGCCAAGGAAACCACGGCGGCGCTAAAGGGCGTCAACGACGGCACCATCGACATCGCCATCGGCACGCACAAGCTGATCCAGAAAGACGTTCATTTCAAGAACCTGGGGCTGGTCATCATCGACGAGGAACATCGCTTTGGCGTGCGCCAAAAGGAAACGTTCAAGGCGCTGCGCAGCGAGGTCGATGTGCTGACGCTGACGGCAACACCGATTCCGCGCACGCTGGCCATGTCGCTCGAAGGTTTGCGCGATTTTTCGGTCATTGCCACCGCGCCGCAGCGGCGCCTGTCGATCAAGACTTTTGTCAACACGCTGTCCGACGGTATCATCCGCGAGGCGATCCTGCGCGAACTGAAACGTGGCGGCCAGGCCTATTACCTCTACAACGAAGTCGAGACCATCCAGAACCAGTACGATCGCCTCGCCAAGCTGCTGCCGGAGGCACGCATTGCGGTGGCGCATGGCCAGTTGCCCGAGCGTGAACTGGAGCGGGTAATGCGCGACTTCTACCATCAACGCTCCAATGTGCTGCTGTGCTCGACCATCATCGAAACCGGCATCGATGTGCCGACTTCCAACACCATCCTGATTCATCGTGCCGACAAGTTCGGCCTGGCGCAATTGCACCAGTTGCGCGGGCGCGTTGGCCGCTCCCACCACCAGGCCTATGCCTACCTGTTGACGCCACCGGAAGAAGCGCTGCACGCGAATGCAAAGAAACGCCTGGAAGCGATCCAGATGATGGAAGACCTGGGCGCAGGCTTCTACCTCGCCATGCACGATCTGGAAATCCGCGGCGCCGGCGAAGTACTGGGCGACTCGCAATCGGGCGGCATCCAGGATATCGGCTTCACCCTCTACACCGAAATGCTGAACAGCGCGGTGAAGTCATTGAAGGCCGGCAAGGAACCGGATTTGCTCAAGCCGCTGAACGTCGCCACCGAAATCAACCTGCATACACCGGCGTTGCTGCCCGAAACCTATTGCGGTGATGTGCACGAACGGCTGGTGATCTACAAGCGCCTCGCCAACTGCGAGACCGAGGAGGCATTGGACAATCTGCAGGAAGAATTGATCGACCGCTTTGGTTTGTTGCCCGAGCCGACGCAAACGCTGGTCGAGTGTCATCGCCTGCGCATTCTCGGCAAGCCGCTCGACCTGATGAAGATCGATGCCAGCGGCCAGGCGATCATCGTCCAGTTCGGCAGTGAAACGCCGATACATCCCCAGCGCGTGATTCAACTGGTGCAGCAAAAGCGGCACTACAAGCTCGCCGGGCCGGACAAATTGCGGATCGAGAAGTCGATTGCCGGCATGCGCGAACGCGTCAATGAGATCAAGGCGATCCTGCGTGAACTGACGCCGGCAGTTGCCGCAACGAGCAAAGCTGCGGCGTAGGCACGTGAGCGCGTGAACATCGATCTCATCATCCAAGCGGAGGAAGTGCCGACGGCCGATTTGAAAACGCTTCACGCGTTATCGGGTGCGACTGGCATCGCGCGTATCGATAAGGTTGCCCACCAGGCATTTCGGCTTGCCACGGCGAATCCGGAATCCCGCTCCAGCGTTCAGGCGTATTGCGAGCAGGCCGCACTCGATTTCGCGTTCGTCAAGGCGGAAATGAAATTATCCGACTTCGGCCTGATTGCGATGGACATGGATTCGACCCTCATTACCATCGAGTGCATCGACGAGATTGCCGATTTCACCGGGCGAAAGACGCAAGTCGCCGCCATTACCGCCAGCGCGATGCGCGGAGAAATCGACTGGCCGGAGAGCCTGCGCCGACGGGTCGCGTTGCTTGCCGGACTTAATACAGCGGTGCTGCAACAGGTCTTCGATGAACGGCTGAAACTCTCGCCGGGTGCGGAAAGTTTGATTGCCGCTGCAAAGCGAAATGGCAATAAACTCCTGCTCGTATCAGGCGGATTCACGTTTTTCACACAGCACCTGAAGATACAGCTCGGCTTCGACTATGCGTATTCCAACGAGTTGGAAATCGCCGATGACAAACTGACCGGTCGTGTCGTCGGCCCGCTATGCGATGCCGGCGCCAAGGCGCGTCACTTGCGCGAGACCACTGCGACCCTTGGTTTGTCTCCGGAGAATTGTATCGCGATCGGCGACGGCGCCAATGACCTGCAAATGCTGTCAGGGGCAGGACTATCGATTGCCTATCGCGCCAAACCCGTGGTGCAGGTTCATGCGAATGTTTCCATCAATCGGGTGGGGCTGGATGGCATCCTCGCACTCTTTGCCTGATCAACCGCCTGAAGACCTCGCACTGGCGAGAGCCCGGCACTGGCACGAACCAAGGCTCGCTTTCAGGCCAGTCGCCGCAACAGTACCGGTTTTTGCAGTGCGCGCCCGCTATTTTTCGCCCTTGGGCAACGGAAAGTACGCGTACGGCGCCTTCGGCGCTTCCGACTCTTCCTGGCGCTTCAATTCCGGCAAGTCCAGCTTGCGGTCCCACCAGGTGGCCCGGTTATTCTTCTGCAACTCCTTCAACTGCGGATTTTTGTCCAGCAGTTCGCGGACGAACCGGGTAATGTCGGATTCATACATGGTCATGGCTATTGCTCCTTGTGACGGCACGATCCTGCAAACAACATGAAGTGATTTTATCATCCCGATAGGTCAAACTGGTCGAACTGGCATAACCCTTGCTGATGGAAATACAAGTTGCGAGCATGCCCAAAAAACACCACGACAAACCGCTGATGGAGCTTCGTTACCCGCGCTCGTTTCTCGGCTTGCTGCTGGTCGGATTTCTCATTGTCGCACTGCCGTTGATCGCAGGACTGATTTCAAACGCCTTTTCCATTGAAAGGCTCTCCGAACAAAGCCAGAAAGCGGTCTATAACGCGACGGTGGCCACACAGAATGCGCGACAACTGGCGAACCTGAGCCTGGCCATGGAACGATCCGGCCGGTTTTACGCCGTGTCCGGAGATCGTGACCAGATCGAGACCTACAAACAGACGCGTGAGAGCTTCCTGAAGCTGACCAGCGAATTCATGGCACTGCCGCTCACAGGGGACATTCGCAATGCCGGTGAGGCCATTCGCGGGCTGGAGAATCAGATATTTGCGTCTCTTTCCGCGAAAAGCGCGGCGCCCGAATTGGCCAGGCAGCTGGAACGGGATTTTGCGGACTTGTCGCAACGCACGCAGGCGCTGAATGCCCTCGCCAGCCAGTTGATCGACCAGGAGGTAGCGGCCCTGCGGTTGTCGGCCGCCAAATCGCGCAACCAGGTTTTCTGGCAGTTGCTGGCGATGATTCCCGCAGCGTTGTTGATGATCGCAGGCTTCACTTACCTGCTGGCGCGGCCGATTCGTGACTTGGGCGCGGCGATACATCGACTGGGCGAGGGCAAGCTCGCCAAGCGAATACAGGTCAGCGGTCCCCACGATATCGAAATGCTCGGCGAGCAGCTCGACTGGCTGCGGCAGCGCCTGATTTTGCTGGAGGACCAGAAGACGCGTTTTTTCCAGCATGTCTCGCATGAGCTGAAAACCCCGTTGACGGCGCTGCGCGAGGGTTCCGACCTGTTGGGCGACGAGGTGGTCGGTAAACTGAACGATGAGCAGCGCGACATTGCACGCATCCTGAAACAGAATTCACTGACGCTGGAGCGGCTCATTCAGGACCTGCTGACCTATTCGCAGACCCAGTCGGCGGACCGCCTCGACAAGAAGATTGCCTTTGAATCATTACCGCTTCAATTGAAGGATCTGATTGACGACGTCGTTGATTTGCAGAAGATCGCCATCGTCGCCAAGTCGCTGACGGTAAGGCGCGAATGTGAAAAAACCTCTTGCCAGGGGGATCCGGAAAAACTTCGCGTGGTGATCGACAATTTGCTCTCGAATGCGATCAAGTATTCACCGGTGGGCGGCACCGTCGTCATTCGGCTGGGCAAGCACAAAGAGGCGGCGGTGATCGAGGTGATTGACAACGGGCCGGGCATTCCGCAGGAAGATCGCGAACGTATTTTCGATCCGTTCTATCGGGGTAAGACTGCCGCCAGGTCGGGTACGAAAGGCACCGGCCTCGGTCTCGCCATTGTGCGCGACTACGTGGAATTGCATCAAGGTTCGGTGAAGGCATTGGCGGCGGCAGGCGCCCATTTTCGTGTCATTCTGCCAAAAGTGCGGCAAACGACGGCCGCCACACAGGCCTGAAATGCCGATGAACGACACATGACAGCGAGAAACTGGATTGGACTTCTTTCAGCGGGCCTGCTGGCAGCATGCGCGCTGGAACCGCGGCGGATTGAAGCGCCACCGGAGACGCGCATCGTCATGCAGCCCGCGCTGCCCTCGGATGCCGATCTTCTGCTAAGCCATATCGCCGGCGTGCGCAAGCTCGACGCACGCGAATTCGCAACTGAACGAGAAGTCGCGCGCAACGAGTTTCAGCGCGACCGGAGCGATTTCAACCGCGTCAAATACGCACTGATGCTGGCGCTGGTGCCGCCCGCGACTTCTTCGATCGCCGCCACCGTGGCGCACGACGATGCCGAATTGATCAGCATCATCGAGCCACTGCTTGCCACCGCAGCGCCGGGTAGCGCCGCTGCTGATTCACAGGTTCGCACACTGGCGACGTTGCTGAACGCAATGGTGAGCGAACGCCGCCGGGTTCGCGAGCAACTTCGCGACACACAGATTCGGCTCGCGCTCGCCAGGAAGGACGACACACGCGAAGCCGAGGCACGGGCGCTTCGCGCGCGAGTGGAAGAGCTCGAATCCAGATTGAATGCCCTGAAATCAATCGATCGAAGCGTGAACCGCCGTGCGGAGTCCGCGCGCAAGTGATTGCCCTTGAAGTCAGCCGGCGCAATCCGGGGCTGGATCGGGTTTCCGGCCTGGATGACGTTGCCGGATAGGCTGACACGACTATGGAATTGAACGGGACCCGCAAATGACCAGCACGATTGAACCCTCCGCGACAGCCGCCTCCCTGAGCAAAGGAAACCTTTTGCTGGTCGACGACGACGCGGACATCCTGAAATTGTTGGCGATCCGGCTCAAGGCAAGCGGCTACCAGGTGATGACCGCCACCAGCGGCGAACAGGCCCTGTCGATGGCGGCTGCCGAACGCCCCGACCTGGTGGTCACCGACCTGCGCATGTCCGGACTCGATGGCATGGCGCTATTCCACGAGATCGAGCGTCGGCACACCGGCCTGCCGGTGATCATCCTCACGGCGCATGGCACCATTCCCGACGCGGTGGCAGCGACCCGGCAAGGGGTGTTCGGCTATTTGACCAAGCCCTACGATGCCAATGAATTGCTGGCGCAAGTGAGTCGTGCCCTGTCCTTGCACGGTGGCACGGCGCCCAGCAAGCGCATCGACCAATCGTGGCACTCGGAAATCATCACCAAAAGCCCGCTGATGGAAGACTTGTTGCGGCGCACCGAACGTGTTTCCCAGGGAGAGGCCAGTATCCTGATACAGGGGGAAAGCGGCACCGGCAAGGAATTGCTGGCGCGCGCACTGCACAATGCCAGCCGCCGCGCGGACCGGCCATTCATCGCCATCAATTGTGGCGCGATCCCGGAAGCGTTGCTCGAGTCGGAATTATTCGGTCACAAGAAAGGCGCGTTCACCGGCGCGACCGCCGATCATGCCGGACTGTTTGTCGAGGCCCATTCAGGATCGTTGCTGCTCGACGAAATCGGCGACATGCCCATTGCCTTGCAGGTGAAGCTGTTGCGCGCGCTCGAAGCCCGGGAGATTCGTCCGGTGGGTTCCACCAAGACCATCAGCGTCGATGTCCGGATCATTTCCGCAAGCCATAAAGATCTCAATCAAGCCAAGGCGGAAGGCACCTTTCGCGAAGACCTTTTCTATCGCCTCAATGTGGTCACGTTGCGCCTTCCGGCGCTACGCGAGCGCCGCGAGGATATCCCCCTGCTGCTCGCGCATTTCCTGAAGCGATTGTCTGAACGATATGGCAAAGGGGTGAATGCCTTTTCGCCCGAGGCGCTGGAAATGCTGATTGCCGCACCGTGGCCAGGCAATATTCGCCAGCTATATAACGTCGCGGAACAGGTGGTGGCGCT
Organism: Betaproteobacteria bacterium; assembly: GCA_031404095.1. Taxonomy (GTDB): domain Bacteria; phylum Pseudomonadota; class Gammaproteobacteria; order Burkholderiales; family Usitatibacteraceae; genus UKL13-2. The sequence goes on from JANNGY010000192.1 coordinate 24,162, forward strand.
GAGCAGCGGTGAAATAGTCTCCACCAAAGTGGTGGAGCAGGCCATGCAGCTTGAAATGCAGCGGATCGATTCATTCGAAGATGCGCGCCGGCGCTTTGAATATGATTACCTGACCCGCCTGCTCAAACTCACTCAGGGAAGTGTCACGCAGGCCGCCAAGCTCGCCAAACGCAATCGCACCGAATTCTACAAGCTCCTGCAACGCCACGGCATAGAAGCCGCCCACTTCAAGCCGCCGGCAGTGTAAAGAAAAGTGATAAAAGTCACAGAAAGTCCGGTTTACCGGATGATGAATTAATTTTAGGCGTCGCCAAATTGCGACAGTTTATTCGTTGTTAAATCAATGATTTGGGCGTTTTCCGCCAATCCTGTCGTTGAACAGCGACGGAATAGCGTCGCGATTCTTGCCAATCCATTGTCGGCAATCTCCTTAAATTATTGTTTTCATTAAATAAAAAATAATTGGCACAAGGGTTGCATAAGTAACCTCGAATACTTGTGGATTGCCCTCCCTCCCTGGGCGCTTCAACACCGGTTAGGTCCTCGGTTTTGAAGGTTCTCCTCCTAGAGTATTCGAGAGTGCGCCTTCAGGGGTGGTCGAAAGACCGCCCCTAATTTTTTGGCCGTTCACTTTGCAGCGAGTCGGCATTGTTTTTGACCGGCCATGTCCCCCGGGCTGCCGGACAGCAAACGCGATTAGAGTGTTGTCTCTATATACCGTCGGCTATCCTGAACCCGCTTTTCCATCGCCACGCTTCCTGCCGACGCGGATTGTATTCTGGAGAAATCATGGCCGCAAAAGTTCCCGTTCACCCCTCTGACCTGCGTGGGGCAAGTCGCTTGGCGATCGACGCCGTTATCGGCGTTACCCAACTCGTCGAGGCGATGCACCACAATATCGCCAGCGTATCCATGCCGCTCGGCAAGCCAGCGAGCGGAACGACTGGCGGCATAACCGGCCTAGCGTATCGTACGGTCCGCGGTGTCACCCGACTGGTAGGCGGCGGCATTGATGCTGCGCTTGCATCACTGGTCGCGCTTTTGGGTGAACAGGAATCTTCATCCGCGCGCGAAAACATCGTTGCCGCGCTAAACGGCGTGCTGGGTGACTACCTTGCCAAGACCGGCAATCCGCTCGCCGTTTCAATGCACTGGCGCTCACAGGGGAAGACACTGGTGGTCGAGCAATCCGCGCTTGCGGCGACGTTTCCGGACGCCTCCGGGAAACTTCTGGTGCTGGTACACGGACTTTGCATGAGCGACCAGCAATGGTTGCGTCAAGATTCTGATGCCAGTCACGACCACGGTGCGGCATTGGCGCGGGATCTGGGTTACACCCCCGTCTACCTTCGCTACAACAGCGGCTTGCACATTTCCGCGAACGGCCGCGAGTTCACGGCGGCACTCGAAGCGCTGGTGGCCGCATGGCCGGTTCCGGTCGAGGAGTTGACCATCCTTGCACACAGCATGGGCGGCTTGGTCGCGCGCAGCGCGCATCATTACGGAACAAGCGCCGGACACCACTGGCCTGCGACATTGCGCTCCCTGATCTTCCTGGGCACGCCCCATCACGGCGCGCCGCTGGAACGCGGCGGCCATTGGCTGGATACCATTCTCGGTGTCAGTCCTTACACCGCGCCGTTCACGAGACTGGGGAAGATACGCAGTGCGGGTATTACCGATCTGCGTTTCGGCGACTTGCGCGACGAGGACTGGCAGGGGCACGAACAACACAAACGGGCGAAGGCGGCCAGACACGCACTGCCGCTACCAGCCGCGACAAGATGTTATGCAATCGCGGCCACAACCGGGAAAAAATCGGGCGACATGAGCGATCGAATACTCGGCGACGGACTCGTGCCGGTCGCCAGCGCGCTTGGCCAACATGCCGACCCCGCGCTTGACCTGTCGATCCCGGCCGCCCGCCAATGGGTGGGATACGGGATGAATCACATGGAGTTGCTAAGTTCGGCTGATGTATATCAGCACATCAAGCAGTGGCTTGCGCCGTCGTAATCACGCAAGCGTCTACTCGACCTCGTCAATCCAGGCCATCTGGATAGCTTCGAGGATCTTTTCCCCCGAGCGCTCAGGATCGTCGTCAAATTCCGGCAGGGCCATCACCCAATCGCGTAAATCCGTGAAACGGATCATTTTCGGATCGATGCCGGGATGAGCATCGGCAAGTTGAATGGCAATCTCCAGGCTGTCGGTCCACTTCATCAATGAGTTTCCCGCGCGTGATTGATGGTGTATTTGGGAATTTCGATCACGAGATTCTCACTGCGTACCCTGGCCTGGCAGGATAACCGCGACTGCGGCGTCAGGCCCCAAGCCATGTCAAGCATGTCTTCCTCCTTTTCCGCGGCCTCGTCGAGTGATGCCAGCCCCTCGCAGACGATGACATGGCAAGTCGTGCAAGCGCAGGATTTCTCGCAGGCATGTTCGATCTCGATGCCATTTCGCAGCAAGGCATCGCACAGCGACTCACCCGCCGCCGCTTCAAACTCGGCGCCGGCAGGGCATAAACTCTCGTGGGGTAACACTTTGATCATGGTCATGAAATATTTACATCCTCCAACTTCCTGCCACGAAGCGCGTTGGCCACGCTCCGGTCCATGCGCCTGGCCGCAAAATCTTCGGTTGCGGTTGAAAGCGCGGAAATACCTTCCTTGATGGCTCGATGATCCTCGCCTGCCGCCACTTGCGTCAGTGCCATCATTGCCCGATCGATGCCTGAACGTTCATCATCTGCCAGCAGCGCGTCACCATCAATTCGCAACGCCGCCTGCAACGCTTCGAGCATACGCGAGGCTTCGACACGTTGCTCGAACAACGCGCGCGCGCCAGTGCATCCGCGCCGGCGTGCCTGAAACCCGCCTGCAGCATCTCGGTAACCTCGGCGTCGGTCAATCCATATGAGGGCTTCACCTCGATACGCGTTTCTACGCCGCTGACGGTCTCGCGGGCCGATACCGAAAGCAGGCCATCGGCATCCACCTGAAACATGACCTGGATACGCGCCGCGCCGGCAACCATTGGCGGTATGCCGCGCAGTTCGAAGCGGGCCAGGGATCGGCAATCCTTTACCAACTCCCTCTCACCCTGGATAACATGAATGGCCATTGCCGTCTGGCCGTCCTTGAAAGTGGTGAATTCCTGCGCGCGTGCGATCGGAATCGTTGAATTGCGCGGGATCACGATTTCCGTGAGCGCTCCCATTGTTTCGAGCCCCAGAGACAGCGGAATCACATCGAGCAACAACATATCGTCCGCGGCCCGATTGCCGGCCAGCACATTCGCCTGGATCGCCGCGCCGAGCGCAACGACCTTGTCGGGATCCAGATTGTTTAACAGTGACTTGCCAAAGAAATCCGCGATGGCCTGTTGCACATGCGGCATGCGCGTCGCGCCCCCGACCATGATCACGCCGTCGATGTCCGCCGCGGTTAGCTTTGCGTCGCGCAGCGCCTTTCTGACGGGCTGCAATGTTCGTTGCACCAGCGCGGCGGTCATGGCGTGGAATTCCTGGCGCGAGAGCCTGAGTCTGAACTCCTGGCCATATGACAGCGGCAGCACGGTTTCCACCATCCCCTCGGTGGTAAGCCGCTCCTTCACTTCACGTGCCTTCATCAGGAGCCGGCGCGTATCGCGATGATCGGCCGCCGCGATCGCGTATGCATTGCGCCAGTGCGCGCCGATGGCCTGATCGAAGTCATCGCCGCCCAATGCGGAGTCACCATTGGTGGACAGCACTTCAAAAATGCCTTTTGCCAGTCGCAGTATGGAGATATCGAACGTACCGCCGCCAAGGTCAAATACCGCAAAGGTGCCTTCGCTTGCGTTGTCGAGCCCATATGCGACGGCCGCGGCCGTGGGCTCGTTGAGCAAACGCAATACGTTGAGGCCCGCCAGCCTGGCCGCGTCCTTGGTTGCCTGTCGCTGCGAATCATCAAAGTAGGCAGGAACGGTTATGACTGCACCAACCAGTTCACCCGCCAGCGATTCCTCCGCCTGCATTCGCAACACTGTGAGAATTTCCGCGGATACGTCGACCGGTGACTTGACGCCGGCGACGGTCTCAATCTTCACCATGCCCGGCACATCGATGAAGCGATACGGAAGCACGCCGTACTTGGCGACGTCGGCAATTCCGCGCCCCATGAAGCGCTTCACGGAAACGATGGTGTTTTCCGGATCCTCTGACTGCGCTGCCCGCGCCAGCCGGCCAACGATAACACGGCCGTCCGGTTGGTAGCGCACCACGGAAGGCAGCAGCGGTTCACCGTCGCGGTCGGGCAGAACCTCCGCTATTCCGCTCTTCACCGTCGCCACCAGCGAATTGGTCGTGCCCAGGTCAATGCCGACCGCCAACCGGTGCTGGTGAGGTAACGTGGCTTCGCCAGGTTCAGCGATTTGCAGTAGGGCCATATTGAATCCGGTAGAAAATTCGCATGCTCAGGGGGTGACCGCTTCGACGGCATCGCCGATTTCTTCGCCCAGCTTCTCGAGGAAACGCAGCTTGCGTACCGTCAGGCGCGCCGCGCCTAGCGTCGCGCTGGTGGAAAGTTGCTGCTGCAATTGTCCGAGCATGACTCGTTCGGATTCCAGCCGTTGCACGGCCAGCATATCTAGTTCGTTGGCATTGCGGCCTGTCCTTGCATCGGCGACCGCTTCGCGCCATTCCATTTGTTGCTGCAGGAAGTCCACCGGCATGGCAGTGTCGGACTCTTCCCCGGTATCGATGCCGTTGATCCGCAGGAAGTATCGCCCGCGCTTCAGCGGCGATTTCAACGTCTGATAGCCTTCATTGGCACGCGTCGCCCATTGCGCTGCGAGGCGCTTTTCCGCATCGCTGGACGCTGCAAAGCGATCGGGATGCACCTCGCGCAACAGATTCCTGTAAGCGCGCTCCAGTGCCTGCATATCGAGGTCAAACGACACAGGCAAGGCGAACAGCTCAAAATGATTTTTGGTGAAATCCAGACTCATCCACGAAAAAGGGCGACGTCACAGTCGCCCCCTCTATGTCCCTCTTCAATCAAGAGGGCGTTAATCAGGCCGGCGATCCGGACGCAATGAAACAGGCGATTTCAGACATTGAAGCTCTCGCCGCAGCCGCACTTGTCTTTTTCCCTTGGATTGTTGAACTTGAAGCCCTCGTTCAGTCCTTCCCGGACGAAATCGAGTTCGGTTCCGTCGATGTATACGAGGCTCTTCGGATCGACAAACACTTTCACACCGTGACTCTCAAAAGCCTGGTCGTCCTCGCTCACCGCGTCCACAAATTCAAGTTTGTAAGCCATGCCCGAGCAACCGGTGGTGCGCACGCCGAAACGCACACCGACACCTTTGCCACGTTTGGCCAGGTAATTCTGCACATGCTCCGCGGCACGATCCGTCAGTGTGATGGCCATGGCTATTCCGCCGCCTCGCGCAATGCCGCGCCATGCTTCGCCTTGTAGTCGGCTATTGCCGCCTTGATGGCGTCCTCGGCAAGTATCGAGCAGTGTATCTTTACCGGTGGCAGCGCCAGTTCTTCGGCAATCTGCGTGTTTTTGATGGTGCCCGCCTCATCAAGCGACTTTCCCTTAACCCATTCTGTGACAAGCGAAGACGAGGCAATGGCCGAACCGCAACCGTAGGTCTTGAACTTCGCATCCTGAATGATGCCGTCCGGGCCCACCTTGATTTGCAGCTTCATTACGTCGCCACAAGCGGGCGCGCCGACCATGCCGGTCGCCACGCCGGCTTCATCCTTGCCGAATGAACCCACATTGCGGGGATTTTCATAATGATCGATAACTTTTTCCGAGTAAGCCATGATGAGTCTCCTGAAATTTCAATTGCGGATGTCGGCTGGTTCGTGACGGCCGGCAGGTGCGACGTATTCGCCCTGCCCCTCACGATTGATCCATCACGACCTTCCTGTCACTAAATCAATGCGCCGCCCATTGCACCTGCGATATGTCCACACCATCCTTGAACATTTCCCACAACGGTGACATGTCGCGCAGTTTCTGGATGCGTTCCTTCAATAATTTTATGGCGAAATCAACGTCGGCCAAGGTCGTGAAGCGGCCGATCGTAAAACGAATCGAACTGTGGGCAAGTTCGTCGTTGCGTCCCAGGGCGCGCAGCACGTAGGACGGTTCAAGCGAGGCCGAGGTGCAAGCTGAACCGGACGACACCGCAAGCTCCTTGATGCCCATGATCAATGATTCACCCTCGACGAAATTGAAGCTCACATTGAGGTTGTGCGGGACACGATGGTCAAGATCGCCGTTGACATAAACCTCCTCCATGTCCTTGATGCCTTCGAGCAACCGGTCGCGCAACATGCGGATGCGCTCGTTTTCGGTCGCCATATCCAGTCGTGCGAGCCGAAACGCTTCGCCCATGCCGGCGATCTGGTGCGTCGCAAGCGTGCCGGAGCGAAAGCCGCGTTCGTGGCCGCCGCCATGCATCTGCGCTTCCAGGCGAATACGCGGCTTGCGTCTCACAAATAGCGCGCCGATGCCTTTCGGCCCATACGTCTTATGTGCTGAAAAACTCATCAGGTCCACTTTCAGCGCCTGCAGATCAACCTGCACTTTGCCGGTGGCTTGCGCGGCATCGACATGGAAAATGATGCCCTTTGACCTGCAAATATCGCCAATCTCGGCAATGGGTTGAATGACGCCGATTTCATTGTTCACAAACATGACCGAGACCAGAATGGTATCCGGGCGCATCGCCGCCTTGAAAACGTCGAGGTCAACCAGGCCATTTTCCTTCACCTCAAGGTATGTCGCTTCAAAGCCCTGGCGCTCAAGTTCACGTACCGTATCAAGAGTGGCCTTGTGCTCGGTCTTGATGGTAATGATGTGCTTGCCCTTGGTTTTGTAAAAGTGGGCGGCACCCTTCAGGGCCAGGTTGATGGATTCCGTGGCGCCGGAAGTCCAGACAATTTCCTTCGCATCGCAGCCGACCAAATCAGCGACTTCCTTGCGGGCGATTTCGACTGCTTCCTCGGCGGTCCAGCCATAACTGTGGCTACGTGACGCAGGATTGCCGAATTGCTCGGTCAAGTAGGGGATCATTTTTTGCGCCACACGCGGATCGACCGGCGTAGTCGCGGAATAGTCGAAATAGATGGGTTGTTTCATGGTCTTTATCGAGCGATCAGGCATTGGTAACGGGGGTTTCCGCAAGAGTCTGGCGATTGGTGTGACTCGCCCGCAACGTGACGACGTTTGTTACCGCGCCCGACGGTTTGGCACGCTGTTGCTCAACGAGATCGGCGAGCGTTACGCCCGCAAGAAATGAAATCACGGTCTCGTTAAGACTTTCCCACAAGTCATGTGTCATGCAGCGCTTGTCACCCGCACAGTTTTCCTTGCCTTCACACTGTCGGGAATCGATCGGCTCTTCAACGGCGATGATGATATCGGCGACACTCAATTGCGCCGCGCCTCGCGCAAGATTGTAGCCTCCGCCTGGCCCACGAACGCTCTTCACAAGGCTGCTTCGGCGCAATTTGCCGAACAATTGCTCAAGGTAGGAAAGGGAAATTTTCTGACGTTCACTGATGTTGGCGAGCGCAACCGGACCCTTGCCGGCGTGCAATGCCAAATCGAGCATCGCGGTAACAGCAAATCGTCCCTTGGTGGTCAATCTCATTGTTGGCTCCGGTTACTTGGTTAACGCAAATGTCTGTGCCTGGCGTCTGGAATCCTCGATGCCTACTTTTGGACGCATCCTGATTCCGCGTTAAACCTGACAAAACAGCTCAAGTATATTAAACCCGAGTGTATTAATCAACTATATGGGGTAAATAGTCTCTATCTCAAGAGTATAAGCAACCGGTAAACTCTAGACTGGGCGCGGCTTTCAAGCCATTTTCGTCCTGCAACGCACGCCAGTAAACGACTTCTGTCAATTTACTTGTCGGCCGCGTCGGGTTCTTGAACGCCGACCTGTTGTCCGGGCAGGTTTGATTCCACTGCCTCAAGGCGCGCCAGCATTTGCGCCAATTGGGCTTCCGACTGGTCCGAGCGGCTGGCAATCGTCTTCAGAATTGAATTCAGCGGGTCATTTTCATTGGTGGTAACGGCGTAGGCGGAAAACGCCTGGCCTGCGGCACCCTGCTCAAGGCCCTCGACGATTCTTGCCGGAATTCCAACCACCGTTGCACCTGCCGGCACCTCCTTGACAACGACCGAATTGGAGCCAATCTTGGCACCCGCGCCAACCACAAATGGGCCGAGGATTTTGGCACCCGCCCCCACCGTCACGCCGTCGGCCAACGTGGGATGACGTTTTCCCTTGTTCCACGACACACCGCCGAGCGTCACGCCGTGATACAGCGTGCAATCGTCTCCGATCAGCGCTGTCTCGCCGATGACGACCCCCATGCCATGGTCGATAAAGAATCGCCGGCCAATGGTTGCGCCGGGATGAATTTCAATACCCGTGAAGAAACGGCTCACATTTGACATCAGTCGGCCAAGCCATTTCAGGCCGAGCCGCCAAAGCGGACTCGACACCCAGCGATGCCACCAGATCGCATGCATGCCGGGATAGCAGGTCAACACCTCCCACGCGTTGCGGGCCGCTGGGTCACGCGCGTAGACGCTTTGAATATCTTCTCGAAGTCGAGAGAACATGGAATCACACCATCATTGAACAATGTGGCCAGCGTAGCCGGGATGGCGACTTGGCGCAATCCAGCCTTGCAAGAACCCGCCACCAGAATTTAGTAATCAGCGACGTCTTGTCAACGCCGCCAGCAATCCGCGTAGTATCGCCACTTCCTCAGGCTCCATCCGAGCACGGGCAAACAGTCTTCGCATGCGGGTCATGAATCGTTTGGGCTCCGCCGGATCGAGAAATTCTGCGGCCACGGCTGCCGACTCGAGATGGCGCAAAAATCCTTCCACCTCGCCAACGCTCGAAGCAGGGCGCGCGGGCAGGTCCGCCACGACGTACGCTCGTGTTGCCATCATCATCTCGTAAGCGGCAAGCTGAACCGCTTGCGCAATATTCAACGACGAATAAGCCGGGTTGGCGGGAATCGTCGCAATCATCTGGCAGCGGTCTGCTTCGTCATTGGACAGCCCAAAAGTCTCGTTGCCAAACACCATTGCGACGCGCCGGTCCGGCTGGTTCAAGCAGTCGCCAACAGCGGATGAAACGGCTTCACGCAGCCCAAACATGCCGTGGGTGAGTTCGCGGCGACGCGCGGTGAAAGCGAGCGCAAAGTTCACTTCCGCAAGCGCCTCGTCGAGCGTGCCGACAATGCGCGCATGCTCCAGCACATCGCCTGCCCCTGACGCCAGTGCGATTGCCTGCGGGTCGCGACAAACACCGGCATCACGCGGCGATACCAGCACCAGATCGGACAACCCCATGGTTTTCATGGCCCGCGCGGCGCTTCCGATATTCCCGGCGTGCGACGTCGAGATCATCACAACACGGACACGATCCAGCAAATTGGGGGGCGAACCAGGGACAGTCATAGTAAAATTAACGCTTCTTCCCGCTCTTTTTTAGTGGATGGCAACCGGTCACGCCGGACTTTGGCTGTTGCGACATCGGTGCAATGTACAAATATTACATTGACCACGAGCGCAACGAAGGAGTCTTGCGGCGACGCGTTACCGGCACACAGAAAACATATCCATGCATCCGATGCTGAACATCGCCGTGAAAGCGGCTCGTCGTGCGGGCTCCCTCATCACCCGCGCCTCAAACGACCTCGACAAACTGACGGTCGAGCTTAAGTCGCAGAATGATTTTGTCTCCGAAGTGGATCGCGTCGCCGAAGCGGCCATCATCGAAGTGCTGAGAGATGCCTATCCCCAGCACAGCATATTGGCCGAGGAGTCCGGCCTTGCGGACAAGGCATCGGAATACCAGTGGATCATTGATCCGCTGGACGGTACCACAAACTTCCTGCATGGATTCCCCCAGTACTGCGTATCCATCGCCCTGGCGGTGAAGGGGGTATTGACGCAGGGTGTCATCTACGACCCGACCCGCAATGACCTCTTCACCGCCTCGCGAGGCGGCGGCGCCTTCCTGAATGAGCGGCGCATTCGCGTCTCGAAGACTTTGAATCTGAAAGACGCGCTGCTGGGTACCGGCTTCCCGTTCAAGGAGTTTGAAGGCATTGATCAATATCTGTCCCTGTTCAAGGAACTTACGCCGAAGTGCGCCGGCATCCGCCGCCCGGGTTCGGCTGCGCTCGATCTCGCCTATGTGGCTTGTGGCCGTTATGACGGCTTCTGGGAAAAGGGCCTGAGCCCGTGGGACATGGCCGCCGGCGCGCTGATGATCAAGGAAGCCGGCGGGCTCGTCACCAGTTTTGCTGGCGATGACAATTTCCTGGATGGCGGCAGCATGGTGGCGGCCACGCCAAAAATATTCCCCGCCCTGCTGCAAATCGTGCAGGCGCATTACAAATCCTGAGCATAGAGTCCGGCACTGTGCGATGCATCGCGATTGCCGGTGCCGGTATCGACCATCATGAAATCGTGCCCTGCAAAATGGCGTTGACGCGAACATGAACGACAAGGAATCCAGTCAGCACACGCCCATGATGCAGCAGTATCTTCGCATCAAGGCGGAGCACCCGGATACGCTGTTGTTGTATCGCATGGGCGATTTCTACGAACTCTTCTTCGACGATGCCGTCAAAGCGGCCAAATTGCTTGATATCACGTTGACGACACGTGGT